>NZ_JABBYO010000012.1 GCF_012958305.1 Tautonia rosea
CCGCTATAGGTCGGGACGAATAGGTTTTCAGTTCGCTTGGAATGGCGAAGGGCGGCAAGTCCGTTGTATCCGGCGCGATGGCCGGGGAGAACATCGTCATCAACCGCTTGGTTGTCGACGATGACCGCCTCAATCTCACCCCGTCGCAGGATGACGTAAGGCGATTCCGACACAGTGAAAGGGATTGAAGGATCGGAGATTGTCGTTTGGTTCCCGCTTTGGGGACAATCGGTCGATTCGGGATCAGAGGGTCCAGAGGGATCGGGAGGAATCTGAATGGCGTGAAGGGTGAACGGGTAGAGTGTTGTCAGAGCGACGGTCCCGACTCGGGCAGTAGCGATTCCCATGTTGAGGAAGCGAGGGACAAGGGTGCCGTCGTCCAGGCGATGAACATCGTGATGGTCAGGTTTGACCTGTCCTGAGTCGTCCATGAAGGCCGCGTCGTCAGGATTGGAAGTGGCGATCGGGCCGAGGTCGGAGGGGGCGCGATCCCCTGGCATGTCGCGGACAACCCGGAGCAACGAACCTTCGCCCGGTCGAGTACTGGCAAACCCTGCCCAGACCGAGCCGTCGGGTCCGACACAGAGGGCGCGGCAATCGGTCGATTCGGCTCCAGCAATCAAGAGATCGAGGCTTCGCCCCCTAAGGGTGTCGCCCTCGGTGGTCAGATTATAGGCATGCCATTGATTGCCGCTCCTTGGGACGGCGAAAAAAGTCTTGCGATCGGGCGAATTGTCCCAGTTGATTGGGTGGCTGTCGGGATGGGCCAGGAGAGACTCCTCGGTTGGGGGCTGACCGTCGATGATCTGTTGCAGATGCACCAGGGTCTCGGAGTTACGGGGGTACCAGGCAATCTCACCGCCCAGAATCGGGTGATTGGCCAGTCCGAGATGGTCGACGACGATAAATGCGGACATGTGACGGCAGTCCAGCACGTCTCGGCTCTCCCCTGTCTCAAGGTTAAGCACGAGGAAGTGAGTCTGCTCGACCGGACAATGATTGGAGCAGGTTGAGATGGAGGCAAGGCCTCGAGATTCATTGGGTGTGACGTTGATGATCCCGTGATGGGGTAAGGGAATCGGATCGACATGCGTGGTCCTGGTCGCCGGGTCATCGACCATTTGGTAGCCACCAGGAGAGTCCGTGAGCCGCTCGCCAACTTGCAGAGTGCTTTGTTTCGTGCCGCAGTCGATTCGGCCGCTCTCGCCGACGTGATATCGGGTATGAATTTTGGCCTGGACGGCAAAGCCCGTCGCATTCGTGCCGATTGCTCGATGGGCGTCGACTACAATTGACATTTCGGACGATTGGGGATTGAACTCGGCGAGAGATGCGTTCACGCCATGCCTGGTAGTGCCGATGTTGATGCGACCGATCGTTCCCTCGAAAAGCGAGACGTATCCACTTTGCTCGCTGGTCGTCTCGGCAGGCACAGCGTGAGCTTTGGACCAGAGCCGATGTGAAGGCGGATCATCCGTTTGCGATCTGTCATTGCCCTGAGCCATCATGGTCAGGCCCAGGAACAGGACAATCGTGCCGAGGAGGAAGGCATGGCGGGAACGAAGAGAATAAATGGTGATTATTGATATTGGTCTCAGTCGTTCGGAAACGATTAGTTTCATCTTGGAGTTCCCAGCCTTGGAGTCTCGGTGTGGAGTGAGGTGTGACCAGGAAGGATTGATTCTGAATCAATCGCTCTTTGGTAGATATTAAGTGACTTATTGTGAGTTAAACGGTCAAAGAATGGCAATTGTTCCTGTTGGTTCTCGTGAGACGTCCTCGGTGACTCATCATGATGCCATGAACGTTCAGGAATTGAGAGAGGGATGTTTCATTCTTACCGCTCTATAGTCACAGATTGAAATCCAGTTGTTTCGAACAATATCGAGGACAGCTGTCTCGAAATCGGTTTCGATTGCAATGCGTTCACTGAAGAGGATAGCGTTCGAAACCAAAGGTATTGCCGATTCGGGACGCAACAGAGGGGACTTTGTGCTGAAGAGGGAGGCTGGATTTTCGATTCTCAAAGATGAGTTCGAACGTGATCCGATACAGAGCATCTTCGCTCAAGAAATCGACCTCTCAGGCAGTTGAAGACGGTGAGCCGAGAGACCTGAATCGTCCTCGAGACCATTTGACATCGCGGACAGTGCTGATAGACTAAAGCAAAAAATTCGCCCAATTGCTCCTGTTCGCCTGGTTTGTCAGGATGCCTGGGTTTGTCTGAATTCATGGAATTGATAATGGTTGTGTGCATCACATTCAAGGTGCAGAATGACATTGTTCATGGTGACAGACATTGTGGAGCTCGAACGCTCACCGAACTCTCAGGTCTGCGGAACTTGCAATGCATGTAGCCATCCTGTTGATGGTTTCGACATTTCCTGATTTTTCCCACCGATTGCGAAATGTCGACTCGGAATGGCGATCGTTCGGTGGACCTTGGATTCATCATCGTGCGACGTCGCTATTCAACGGATGAAATTGAGACATGTTTGTGCAGATGTATGCTGATAGGTTCCTTGATGATCGGGGCTGATTTTTCGGCAATTGATGGTTTATTTCTTGCTTTGCACCTGGAGACTCGAGCCGATGTCTCGATCCACCCGAACCGCGCGGCGAACAGACAAGCGACGTCATTCCCACCGGTCGATGACTGGCCGGCGGCGACTGGCAATGGAGGTCATGGAGCCGAGGCTCCTGCTCGCGACGTTCACCGTCTCGAATACCAATGATGACGGTTTGGGATCGTTCCGTCAGGCGCTGCTTGACGCAGGCGCGAGTCTCGATCCGAGTGATGTGATTGAGTTTGGTGTCTCGGGAACGATTGAGTTGCTTTCAGCGTTGCCGGCGATTCAGAGGGACTTGTTGATTGATGGCACGACTGCCCCAGGCTATGCGGGTGAACCCCTTGTGGTCATTGATGGGATTGGAGCGGGAGTCGGGGTTAACGGTTTGTATCTGGCTTCTGGTTCGAATGGGAGTGTGATTCGAGGGCTGGACATTCGGCAATTTTCCGGGGCAGGAATTCTCGTCGAATCGTCGGACAACGTCATTGCGAACAATCGCGTGGGGACTGATGTGACTGGGGAGTTGGACCTTGGGAATCAGGCGGGTGGGGTGGTTTTCAACGGCCCGGGAGCATCGAACAATACGCTCGGAGGCACGGTTTCTGCCGATGCGAACGTGATCGGCAGAAATGGTGTGGGGGTTCGGGTCTCCGAAGCAACGGGAGTAGCAATTCTGGGAAACTCGATTTTCCAGAATTCGGGACTGGGCATTGAGCTACTAAATGGTGGAAACAACGATCAACCTGCGCCGATCTTAGCTTCGGTCGATACCATCAACCAAACCACGATTCGTCTCAACGGAACGCTGAGCGGGGCAGCGTCGAACACGGTGTTCCTCGTACAGGTCTTCGCAAGCGACGGAGACCCAGGAGATGCGGAAGGAAGGCAATTTCTCGGCGAGTTCAACGTGACGACCAATGGGTTGGGGGAGGTCACGTTCGGAACGCTGGTGAACGCGGATCTTTCAAGCCTCGTCGGTCCAGCCATCACGGTGACGGCGTCTCGGGTCGATGGAGCCGGGAGGGAAACTTCGGAGTTCTCCAACGCGGTGATCCTGCCGGGATTCGTTGTCACCAACACATTTGATTCAGGATTCGGATCGCTTCGGCAAGCAATTCTGAATGCAAATGCAACTCCCGGTTTTGATGAGATCACCTTTGCCATCGATGGAACGATCTCACTGTTGACCCCGCTCCCGATCATCACGGATCCGGTTTCGATCAACGGGTGGTCGGCTCCCAATCGAGAGGGTCGACCGGTGATCGAACTTGATGGTCGAAATTCGATTGAGGTGGGGCTTGAAGTCGCTTCCACAGCCACCGATTCGTCTCTCCTGGGGCTGTCGATCATTCGCTTCACAGATGCGGGAGTGCTCGTCAACGGCGCGAGTGGGGTCTGGATTGCGGGAAATTATCTCGGTCTCGACGTGGAGGGCCTCCCATCGGGCAATGGTGTAGGGCTTCGGCTTCAGGAATCGGCACGATCGCTCGTCGGAGGTATGGGTTTGACACATGGCAATGTTGTGTCTGGCAATCTCAACGGAGGGGTGGAAATCCTGGGGACCGGTGCCTCGGAAAACGTTCTGGTTGGCAATGTCATCGGATCGGACTTCGATGGGCTCATCACGTATGGGAATGGGCTGGTCGGGGTTCTGATCGCGGCTGGGGCATCGGACAATCTCGTCGATGTGAATAATCGAATTGACGGGAGTGAGACGGGCATCAGGATTAGTGGGGTTGGCACGACCGGAAACCTCGTGATTGGCACAGTGATTTCTGCGGCGCAAGACGCAGGAGTCCGGATTGATTCGGGTGCGATGGAGAATCTCGTCGCCGCAGGCACGTCAATCCTTGGAAGCGAAATCGGCGTTTGGATGACCGGCACCGGGACGAATTCCAATCAGCTCGCCAATGCCTTGATTGAGGGCAGTATTCGCGATGGTGTTCGGATCGATGGAGGAGCATCTTTTAACGCGGTAGGACCGGGAAACACGATCAGAGGCAGTGGCAATGGTGGTGTGGTGATTTCCGATTCGGGGACGGTCGAGAACGTCGTGCTGGGAAACATCATTGTCAACAATTTGAATGGATTGTTAATCCTTGACGGCGCTTCAGATAACCGGGTGGAGGGAGCGAACATTATCTCTGGGAATACCGGGCTTGGCGTGTGGGTGTCAGGGACGGGTACTTCCGGGAATCTTGTGCGTAGCAATACGATCGAGGCGAATGGTGGATCGGGAATTCGGGTGGCAGAGGGAGCGACCGGCAATGAGATCGGTGGCACTTCAACGTTGGGAAACTTCGTTCGGCTCGGTGGGGGGAACGGAATCGTTCTTGAAGGTCCCGATGCCATTGACAATCTGGTTGCCGGTAATGAGGTGTCGGGCAATGCTGGGGTGGGGATCTTGGTCCTCGCAAATTCCGAGGGACTGGTTGAGGAAAATGATGTCCTTGAGAATGGTGTCGGGATTGCGATTTTCGATTCGGAAAACGTCATCGTGCGTCGCAATCGCGTGGTGGATCAACGCCAGGATACTGAGTTGCAGTTTGAGGGAGATGGCGTCTGGCTGCGCGATGCTCAGCTGATCGAGATCATTGACAACACGATCTCGGGCAATGAAGGGGATGGCATTCGGATCGAAAGATCCTCGAACAATCTCATTCTCGAGAACCGTATCGGTACGGATGACCTGGGTACCTCTATGCGAGGGAATCAGAGGTCGGGGGTCGTGATTGACTCCGGGCAAGGAAACCGACTTGATTCAAACGTGATTTCCGGGAACCAGGAGCAGGGAGTGGCGATTCTCGGGGCGCTCGCCTCGAATAACGTGCTCGTGGGAAACTGGATTGGCACCGATGCAACAGGATTGCGAATCCTACCGAATCGTGCCTCGGGTGTTCTGATTCAGGATGCCCCCTTGAACACGGTTGGTGGTTCGCCCAACACGGTCGCCTACAACCTCGGAGACGGGATCCGAGTTGAAGGTCCGGGCGCGACGGGGAATTTGATTCAGAATAACATATTTTTGCGCAACTTCGGATCGGGTGTGGCGGTGATCGATGTATTGGCCGATGAACCCGCCGAAGCGGTGGTGGTGAGGAATAACCAGGCGATTGGGAACATTCTTGACGGAGTGCAACTGGCCGGGGCGTCTGGTCATCAGGTGATCGACAACCTCATCCGGGCCAATCGTCGAGACGGAATTCGCGGGGAGCAGTCATCAACTTTACTGATCCGAGACAACCGAGTGATCGGTTTCGAGCAATTCGCTCCGGGAGATCCGGGGTTTGATAGCCCCGTCCAGCGGTTCGGAATCGCCATGGCTGGTCCGGCGAACAACGTGATGGTGGTCGGGAACACCGTGGAAGGATCATTGAGTCACGGGATTCTGTTTGTCACCGTTTCTCAGTCAATCATCGGTGGAACGAACGATCTCGATCGCAACCGTGTGTTTGACAACCAGGGAAGCGGTATTGTGGTGCGAGAGGGACAGGATGTCCGTATCATCGGAAACCGAGTGGGTTTCGATTCGTTACTGCCGATGGAGGGACAGGGCAACGGTGGATTCGGCATTCTGCTCGAAACGACCCGGAACGCCCTTGTGGGAGGGGTCGACACGGGTTCGGCGAACATCGTTGCTGCGAATATTCGGGATGGGATTGCTGTTCGCTCGCAGAGCGTCGATGTTCAGATTCTTTTCAATGTCGTCGGGCAGGTGATCGGCGATCCGGGTGGCCCACTGCCGAACCTCGGTAATGGTGGTCACGGAATCAGTGTGGCGGGGCAGTCGGAGGGCACCCTGATTCGAGGGAACCGGATCGTCGCCAACCGGGGCAGTGGTGTGCTTATTGACCGGTCGACGACGACCAGAGTCTTCGGCAATCAGATCGGCCGGGTCACACCAAACGATTTACCCGCGCTAGGAAATCAAGGGGATGGGGTGACGCTCCGTTCGGCGTCACAAAACTCCATCGGCGGGATGTCGGAGGCGGACTTCAACAACCGAAATCACATCTCCGGGAACTTCGGGTCGGGAGTATCGCTAAGGGACGGTTCGAGCGATAACGCGGTGCTGAACAACGCGATCGGTACGGACCTCAGCGGAACGAGAGGGGTTGGCAACGCGGGCTCCGGGGTCCTGGTCGAAGGTTCCCCGGGGAACCGGGTCGGTCTCCCTGGCCTTGGGAATGTCATCTCGGCCAATGGCGGACCCGGTGTGCAGGTTCTCAACGTTCAGTCATCTTCCGGGGTGCAGGGCACGGTGATCCAGTCGAATCGGATTGGGACCGACGAGTCTGGGAATGTCCCCCTGGGGAATGTCGGCAACGGAGTCTTCGTACTGGATTCGAGTGGAACACTGATCGGCGGTACCACGAGCAACACGGGCAACGTGATTGGAGCCAACGGTGGGTCAGGGGTCGAGGTGTTCGACCGCCCAGAGAATGAATTCCCGGCCTGGGGGAACATGATCCTTTCGAACCGCATTGGCATTGGGAGCGATGATGTCACGATTCTGGGGAATCGGAGCAATGGAGTTGCGCTTAACCTGACAACGGGGACGCTGGTTGGTCAGGCGGGAGCCGGGAACCTGATCGCCGGCAACGGCGATTTCGGAATCCTGGTCGGCGGCGGCTCCGACCACTCCATTCAAGGCAACCTTGTCGGTACACTGAGCACGAATCAATCCCAGGCGGCGAACACGCTGGGAGGAATCACCTTGTTCCAGTCTCCTGGAAGTCAGGTGGGTGGATTGGGATCGGGCGAGAGAAACCTTGTGATCGGGAACGCCAGTCATGGCATCTTCGTCATCGGGCCGGAGCAGGGTGCAACCGACTCGGTGCGGGTATATGGAAACCTTGTGGCTTTGAATGCTGGAGACGGTGTCCGCTATGTGGATGCGTCGATACCGGGTGGCTCTCGGGTCGGCCTGGCCTCGAACGAAGTCCTGAATAATCGAGGGAGCGGGATTGTTCTTTCGAATCTCTCGTCCCCCGGCGACGACCCCGAGGCGGGGCTACGCGTCCTGAACAACCGTTCGATTGGCAACGACGGAAACGGTGTGCAGGTAACGGATTCGCCTCGGATTCGCCTGGTCGGCAACGAGGTCGATCAGAACGGTAGCAGCGGATTTCTCGTGGTCGGGTCGCCCGACGCGGAGCTTGGGCTGAACAGGAGCCTTCGGAATGGAGGGTTTGGGGTTCTGGCGCAGGATGCTCCTGGGCTTCAGGTTAACGACAGCCGGGTGTCAGAAAACGCTGAGAGTGGGATTTTCCTCAACCGATCGAGCGGAGCCTTGGTGCAGGGGAATCTGATCTTGCGCAATGGTTTGCCGACCCGAGCCGACGGGATCCGGCTGGTTGAATCGAGCGGAGTCAGACTTGGAGGAACCTCAGACGGCCAGGGGAATGCCATCATTGGACAATCGACCGGAGCTGGGATCCGCGTGGTCAACGCTGGTCAGGAGGCACGCTCCTCAGAGGTCTTGATCCAGGGCAACCGGATTGGCTATCTCGGGCTCGTACCAAACGAGGCGAACCTCGTGGGCATCGTGCTGGACAACGCGTCGAGAGTGGTCGTTGGGGGAGCGGTCGATGCCGGTGGGAACACGATTTCGGGCAATACCACGACGGGCATCGAGGTGTTGCAGTCACCTGGCAACCTCTCGCCCTCGAACCTGATCATTTCCGGGAATTATGTCGGAACGAACTCGAATGGTACGGCCTTGCCGTCATTTCAAGGGATGAATTTGGCCCAACAGGATGGCATTGTGTTGACCAACGCCGTTGGGGTGACGGTTGGTGGTCCGGACTTCAGCGAACGGAACGTGATCTCAGGAAACACGCGATCGGGGGTCCGGATCAACGGTGCTCAGTCTCGCGAAATCCTGGTGATCGGTAATGTGATCGGAGGGGCTGACAACCCGACGCTAACGGCGATTAGCCAGATCCAGACGGAACTCGACGCACCTCCTGAAACCCAGATTCGGCCGCTCGTCGGCGTGGATGGACAGCCGATCGACCCGGTAGCCTTTACCTCGATCACGTTGATCAACGGACGGTTCATCTTCACTCCTGATCAACCGGAGGTCCAGGATATCGGGGTCCTGATCGATCGGTCCAGCAGTCACATCGTGTTTGGCAACGCCATTGCCTACACGGCGGTTGGTGTGCAGTTGGAGGAGACTCCTTCGGCCGAGTCCCTTGGCGCCGCCACACCCTTTGTGCCAAACCGGGTTCAGGGGAATGTCGTGTTCCGGAATATCAATGGGATCTACCTGTCGAATGCCGCAAACAATGAGATTGGCGCCTCGCCGGCTCCGGAGGGTCAGCGAGGCCCTGGAAACCGAATCGAGCGAAACATCTCGACCGGAGTGACGCTGTTTGGAGGTCGGTCGGTTGGGAATTTTGTGACCGGAAATCAGATTCGCTCGACTCCTCCGGAAGACTTTATCCCGGAAAACCCGAACCTGCCGAGAGACATTGGTTCGGGAATCTTCATTGACAGTGTGGCGATCAACGTTTCCCCCACGGAACTGGCTCAAGAACAGGAAGCGGTGTCGAACCTTCTTCAAGGGGGGCCGGGCACTCCGGGTCGACAGTTTATTCAACGCAACTACATCGGTCTTGGTCCGACAGCGACCTCGGGTCTCGGGAATCTGATTGTTGGGACCGTCTTCGCAGTTGTACCAGGCCAGGGCCAGCCTCGTTCGACGGTCGCAGGCGTTTACCTGTTTGGTGGGTCTGTTGGAAACGTTGTGCAGGCCAATCGAATTAACGACCCTCGCTATGGTGTCTTGCTGCTGGACTCTCCGAGGAATCTCGATCAAGTGGCTCGACAAGGGCCCAATGCCAATATCATTCAGGCACGAGAAGGAGACGTCGTCGTTCTTCAGCAGCGAACCGCTTCCAATCCAGGACGTAGAAACCGCCCTGGTCAAGTGGCGAATCAATCGTTGCCGGGTGGACCCATGACGCTCCTTGCAAATCGCCGCTGATCGTCATGATGAACCGGGCCAAGCCTCTCCTTCTAGGAAACGAGGGAGGCTCGTCCCGTCGATTGGTTCTGCCAGGAAACCGGAAATCAGTTGCCGATGATCGGTGGAGCCGTGGCATATCGCAAGCCGGGCGTCCGTGCGTAGGGCGGTACGTTGTCCAGTCGACTTGTGCCACCAAAATAGATGTTCAAGAGGACTGCAACTTCAAAGTCAAACGGTCGAGGACCCGTGACCGGGGTGATGATGGCCGAGCTCAGTAGGGCGCGATCGGTCAACCCAAAATTCACTCCATAGGTCAGGTTAACCATGTCAGGGGTTCCAAACGGATCTTCGATGTTGAACGGATCGCGATGGGTCAAGGGAGTGTTGATGTGAATTTCGAAGGTCGGTGCGATGAGCGTCAGGAACTGGCCAGGGGTTTCAGCCTGGTAGAGTAAGTAGCCGAAGCCGATGTCGTTATAGAGGAACGTCGGCAACGCGTCGGAGGCCGGGACGTCGATCGAACTAAATCCGTGGGCGTAGAAACGTCCCTGGTTATAGAAATACCCAACGAAGGGTTGAATCCAGGTGGGGTTCAGTCGTGCGAGAAAGTCGGCATTGGCGAAGCTGGCTGGTCCGGTCGGGGCAGAAATCTGAAGACCCGCCGAGACAAGCCCAACCTCCCCAAGATAAACGATGTGTTTGAGAAACAGTTGCATGTTCCCGACGGCCGTTGAGGTGCCGGCGAGGGCTGCTGCTGCGGGGGAAATCCCCACGGCCGAAACCGTCTCGATCGGCACCCGGAGCCCAAAGGAGCCCAGCCCACCGAGGTAGGTTTTCTCGAAGCCGAGCACATGGCGGTAAACGGCGATGTCACGGAAGGGGATGTTCAGCGATTCGTTGATCGACTCGTTCACATCTTGATAGTAATTGAAGGAATAGAAGACGCGGTCCTGAGGGATCGGAGACTGATTTTCTGACAGCTTGATCCCCCGGATCGACACCGGCAGGTCTCGGAGGTTGAAGTCCCCAACCTCGGGTGGTTGCAGCGGAGGACGTCCCTCCTGCGCGGCCCGCTGTTGTCGGACGAAGATGGGACCCATATCGCCGATCAGGCCGGGGAGCCCGAATCCGCCTCGGCCTACAGCGCCTCCGAGACCTGTGGCCGGAGCGCCGGCCGACGATTCCAAGGCGAGGTCTCCGAGTGAGGCGGGAGGAACCGTCGGGGCTTCGAAATCGAAACCGCCGTCAACAGGCGGAAGTTCTGAGGGGAGAGCCGGTGATGTCAATGGGCTCTCAGCATAGGGAAGGCCCGATTCGGGTACGACTCCTGGCGCAGAGCCACCAAATTGAGGCGAGGGGATGTCGGTCCAGTCTCCAGGTGGAGTGGCCATGAGTGGCATCGATCCGTAGCCCGACTGATCGCGACTGATCGATTGAGCGGACGGGACACCGACTGGCCCGGCTGGTCTCAAGGTCTGAGAACGATACCCGCTCTGATGTTCAATCACATCGGTACTGAGGGGTAATACCGGAACCGTGGTATAGGGCGAGTCGGAGCTGAGAGAAGTGGCCGGGTGCTGATAACCCTGTGGATAGGCGGTGACTGTTGGTGCGGGAGCGTGTTTGGGGGGCGAGATCGGAGGATGCAGGGACTGACCGTGAGCAAGACTGGTTGCTACGAGTCCGTTTACCGCAATCCCGGTGATTCGAAGACGTCGGGACATCCATTTCATTGCACTCACTCCTCTTGTCAGGTCAGTGAGGGTCGCTGAACCCAGGGCCCACAAAGGCCCTGATTTAGTGATGTCCGTCCGTCCGATCGCCTACACCCGTCGTCCATCTTGAAGAAGGACAATGAAGTGTCATGGATTTATCGGCCAAACCAGTGTGTCGACTTGTTCCTTTTCTGACGGTTATGCTGAAACTCGCGGTTCGTGGCACCATTGCTCGATCGGGCTCTCGGCCATTCGGGAATGCGAGGATCGGGACCAGGGGCTATGGTTCAGTTCGAGGCAATTCGCAGAAGTTCGGAACGATAAGCGGAAGGACCGTCACATGCGGTGGCTCATTGCATCAGGTGATCGACCGCGAAGCCTCCTTTGGAATGGCAAGGCAGGGCGGAGCCTTCCTATACGTCTGAACTGGGTCGTGCTGGTTATCACCCTGGGAGTCTGGAGCGGAGTGGTTGTTGGCCAATCATCCATCCGCGATTTCAGCAAGCCAATCCTGGTCCACAATGGTGGGGGGCACTCGGCTGAGTTGCGGGTGCTATTATTCGCTGATGATCGAACGCTCCTCTCGGCTGGCATGGACAAGGTTGTCAATGTTTGGGATTTTTCGGACGGACGAGAGCGATTGTCGGCAACTCTCCGTCCTCCGATCTTTCGCGGGCTGGCCGGGTCCATCTATACGATTGCGTTGTCTCCCTCATCTGATGCCGAGGGGCAGCGCGTGCTCGCGGTTGCCGGCTATGGCGTGGATTCAAGCGGTGGGGAAATCACGCTTTATGCCTATCCGAAGCTGATGGAGCCGGATGGGAATGCTCCGATCTCCCGGATCACCGACCTCGATCCGAATGTTGCTCCCAAACAACGCATTGGTCATCGCGACGTGGTGCGAGGATTGAGCTTTTCTCCAGACGGTCGCATGCTCGCCTCGTGCAGCCTGGATGGCACGGTGCGAATCTGGGATCTTCAGGATCTTCCACCGACCCCGGTAGCTGTCTTGAACGATCACGTGGGAGGAGTCCAGGCGGTGGCTTTCCTTCCTGATGGTCAGCGGGTCGCCAGCGCCGGGGATGATGGAATCGTCCGCATCTGGGACTGGAGGAATAATCTGATTTCGCGGTCGGTGCAACCGGAGAACTTGAGCGAAGACCAGCTCCGGATCAACGCTCTGGTCGTCGACCCTTCGGGACGATTCGTGATCGCTGGTCGAGAGAATGGAATGCTCATTCGCTTTGAAACGGCGAATCTCAGGATTTTCGAATTCCTCAACCGCGATGCTCTGGATGCGAACGGACGACTCACCCACGGTTCGATCGAAGCACTTGCCATCAGTTCCGATGGCGAGTTGCTCGCGGTCAGTGTATTGAAGTACCGGTCGGGGGGTGAGGCCGAGCTTCCTCGGAGTGAGTGTGACATCGTCGTTCGGCGCTTTCCAGACGGGCGTCGGTTGAGAAATCTGGTCTATACAAGAGCTCGTGCTCTGGGTCTTGCATTCAGTCCGGATGGTTCGAGGCTGGCAATTGGCGGAGGGGATCGCCAGGCCGCCTACGTTGCGGACCCTCGAAAATCACTTGCAGATCAGCAGATGATGGTTCTTTCTGGCGATGGGGCAACGCTCTGGGATGTCGGGTTTCTGAACGATGAGGGCACTTCGCTCGCGTATTCTCGGAGACGGCCGCTCCAGCCGGACGAGCCCCGCCCGTACGAGGGATTCGACCTTGCCGCTCGGACGGTAGTTTCGGTCGAAGATGCCGGTCAAGTTCGAGGAGCGCTCGAAACGTTCGAGGGGTGGTCGGTCAGGCCAACGGGCATTTATGCGATTGAGTTGATCGGCCCAGACGGTCGGGTTCGGGCGACGATCGAGTTGGATCGAGTGAGGGAGCGTCGCTGGTGGTGCTACAGTTTTCTGCCGGCGGAGGGTGGTCGCGAGGAGTTGATGTTGGCGGTCGGCTGTGAGGGAGGAGTGGTCCTTTACCGGGCTCGGGACGGTCGAAAGACCCGAGTTTTATCAGGGCACGAAGGACCGGTGCTCGGCATGGCACCCTCCGCCGATGGTCGATGGCTCGCCACCGTCTCGGACGATCAGACCATTCGGCTTTGGTCGCTGGAGGGGGTCGATCAGCGTCCGCCGCTGGGTGCGACCTTTCAGAGAGATGATCAGGGACGCTGGGAAGTTGCCGAGGTTGTCGCCGGAAGCATGGCTGATTTGATGGGCCTGAATGTGGGAGATCGGGTCGATGAGGCTGGGATTGAAGGGGTGAACGGCAACGCTCCGATTCCGATCGAGCAGTTCTCGAGCCTGGTCGATGATTCGGTGCCCAATCGCTTGATCTATCTTCAGGTTATTCGAGATGGTGAAGCCGATCGGTTTCCAGTGGGTACGACCAAGCGGGACAGTCCGTTGTTGAGTTTCTATCCTGGGGTCGACCGAGAATGGGTCCTCTGGATGCCGGAAGGGTATTACGATACGTCGGTTGCTGGCGACCATCGGCTCATTGGATGGCATGTCAATCCCCCGATTGGTGCCTTGATGGAGCCGACACGGTTCCATCCTTTGAGTCGCTACGAGGAGCAACTGCTCAGGCCAGAGGCCATCGATACGTTGCTTCAAACCGCCGACCGAGGTGCGGCGGTTGCGATCGCTCGGGGAGGGGCCGACGAGGCCCCTGTCCGCATCCTTGCACCACCGACAATTACCTTCGAAGGGGTGCCGGAACGGGTCCAGGCTCCGGAGCTTACGATCGCGGCGACCGCGACGGCCGCCGAGTCTCGGTTGATTCGGTCGTTCTCCTTTCGGGTGGGTACGAAAGGTTTTGGCGGCGTTGACCCGGACGAGCCGCCGCCATCGCTCCGGGCCGAGCGGGAATTGACGCTCCAACTCGGCACGAACCTGATTGTGGTTGAGGCGGTCGATGATCAGGGAGTGAGCAACACGGAAACGGTTCGCGTGGTTTATGAGCCGCCAACCCTGCCCGAACCTCCTCGAGGACCGGCACTGGTGATTCGGTCGATCGGAGTCGAGGCGTTCGGCGAGGATGTTCCCTCGATCGCGTCGGCTTCGCGAGATGCGGAGCAGATCGCGTCATTCCTTGCTGCACCGACCGATCAGTCTCGCTTCCCGGAATCGCAGATTGATCGGGACGTGCTCGGTGCAGCGAATGATGCGCAAGGTGTGTTCTCGGCCACGAGTGACCAGATTGCCGAGGTCTTTGAGGAGCTTCGAGCGCGGGCCGACTCGGGGGCACTGAGGGCCGGCGACTCGGTGTTCGTTGTGCTGGAGTCGCATCTGGTGGTGCCTTCCGGAGGACGATCGCAGCTGATGTTGCTCGGAAGCGATGCGACCGCCGACGCAACGCCACCCGCCCCTGCAGTGGATGCTGGACTTGTTTCCGAGGTCCTGGAGCGGCTTTCAAGTGAGGGTTGCCAGGTTGTCCTGTTGCTTGATGGGTTGCACCATCCCGACTGGATTGGTCGGGGCTACGACCTCTGGGTGCGTGACCTGGCCTACCGACGGGGGGTGATCGTCCTCGTTGCATCGAAGCAACGGCCGAGCGAGCGGTTGGCGACGCTCGGAGCCTTTGCCCAGGCAGTCATCGAATCGGTCACGGTGAGAGCCCGGATCCGGCCGATGGTCGATCCTGACGAGCCGATTACCCTCGACGACTTCCGGGCCAGCGTGATCCGAAGAGTTGCCGAGTTCACGTCGAACCGACAGGTTGCGGATCTTTACTTCGATCCCGACTCGTTCCGACTGCCGGGAGAGATTGCCATCTTCGACCCGCAGGTTCCCGTGCCGAAGGGGTTTGCCTCAAATGAGTAATGGCGAGGGATGACGTGTTCACTGCTGAGTCGTGAAGGTCCCTTGAATCCATCGATCACGCACAGCTCAAGGAAGTACCACGAGCGGGAAACTGGCGGAGGAGGAATCGGCTGAACCCTGCGCAAGCGTATTCGTGTTCGGGAGGTCCCCTTCGCCACGAGCCCCTCTCATGGCCAGGGGGATACCGAGAAAATGCTCGGCGAGGGCGGGAAGGGTCAAGTTGGCGTATTGCCTCAATTCGTCAGCTCGGATCAAGGAATCGCCGTTCAGGTCAGCCATGGGATATTGATCGAAGATCGTTAACCCTGAGACCTCTCGCAGTCCGCCTGCTCCCATACCTCGGAGGAGGCTGTAGCTGAGCAAGCCGTGTTCAAGTTCCGAGGCTTCAAGTGCACGTTCCCCTCGGCGAGCGGCCAGGATGTAAGAGGTTCGTGCCTCGTAGGCATCGCGGTCGGCCAAGCGACGCATCAAGAGACTAACACCACGGTCGTCGAAGATGGCATCAGCTTGACAGGCGTCGATGATGACGAGCCGGTTGAGGGCATCGAGCGTAAGCATCTGGCGATAGATCTCAGCATAAGGCAAGACCACCGGATCAAGGATCGGGTCGCGGCCGGGCCGAGGGGCGCGACTTTCGGTTGAGTCATGGGCACCTCGCATGGCGACCAGCTCGGGTAAGGGCATCGAGGTCTGTCCTGGGAGACGGGTGGGCAAATCGGCTTCGGGCAAGAGCAAGCAGAAGAACTCGCGACGGACATCGGTGTGACCAGCGAGGAAGACCACCACGGTGTCCTCAGGATGGTCGCGGATCTCTTGCCGAAGGGACCGGAAGACGTCTTCAACGGATTCCCGGCTGACCGCATCGTTGGTGAGAACAACGGTTTTTCCCACGCTTCCCGGGGCGTGTTTCCCGAAATGGCTTGCCAGAGCCTGTGCGTCGAGATGGGCAAACTGCAATGCTTGTTCGGGGTTCTTCCGGTAGTCGCTCACGCCGAGCGCCAGCACATGCAATCGGCCAGGGGTGGGAACGTCGCATTGGAGCCGGAGAATGTCGGAGCGGCCGTCGATTGTGCCGGGACGACTGGCCAGGGCGTAGATCTGATTTTCGCCCTCAACGAGTGTTAGTGGCAGACGGAAACGGCGGCTATCGGGCTCAGGTACCGCGAGACTCGATCCGTTGTGATAGAGCCTCAGACTCTCAATCTCCTCGCCGCCAAGGCTCACGACCAACTCAACCGTGCGGCGGTTTGGATCGTGAGGTGAGGCCGGTTCAAGCATGACAAGTGGGGGTCTCGTCGACGGTAAGGGAGGTGGCTCGGGACGTTCTCCTCGTCGAAGAACGTCGGTCAGGCCGTAGACATGCCGTTGAGCAACCAGTTGATCGAGGTACGCCACCCGATCGTCGTCGTTCCCCGGCGCAAGCTGGTCGTTGATCCGCCAGGCGACCCGACGCTCCCCGTCGGGAGAGGCGTCGAAGAGCCCTTCTGGAGTGAAGGCGACCCAGCTCGCGCCAGTCTCCGAGGCGGTGAGTGTGCCGAGCAACTCTGACGGGTTCGTTTGCCAGAGGCGAACGGTCGCGTCTTGACTGGCACTGGCGAGGATCGGTTGGTTGGTCCAGAAGGCCAGGGAGTGGACTCGTTCCTGGTGATTCACACCAGTGGTTCCGAGTGCAATCGGCCGGCCGGGATCGTCCACCTGACGGAGAACGATCCGGCGATCATCACCGGCTGCGGCCAGTAGTTGGCCATCAGCCGAGAAGGCGACGGAGGCAACGGCACCATCAAGCCGAGTGACCGGTGTGGTGGCCCCGGTGTTGAGATTCCAGAGTTCCAGGCGTCCGTCTCGGCGACCGAGCAACACGAGCCCAGCGTTACGGGGAGCAATCGCTCCGGCCGTGATCTCAACGGCCGAGCCGTTCGGGGCATCGTTCGCGGGATCGAGCACGCGGGGAGCGAGCACCGGCTCGGCCTGTTCGTCGAGGTCCCAGACTTTCGCGATGCCGAGGTCGTCAGCCACGAAGAGGCGGCGGCCGTCGGTCGAAAGATCCAGGGCCGCCACGCTCCCGTCGAGATCGCGGAGCGGTTCGCTAAGTAGCTCGCCGGTGTTGGCATCCCAGAGGCAGATGAAGGCCGGGCCGGTCTCGTTGGCTGCGGCAATCCGGGACCCGTCGCCGGAACTGGTCAGCAAGGTGAACCGAGTTCGCGATGGTCGGTTCCGAATGGAGGGGCGATCGAAGCGAACGGGGAGTCGCGCAAGGGTGGGGACATCAAAAAGCGCCGGTCCTCCCGGGGAGCCCGCAATCGGGGCTTGAAGGAGGGCGAGGCGGTTGTCGTCGAGAAATCGGCCTGCGAATTCGAAGCGGCCGGGAATGGTGCGCACGCCTCGGCCATCAGCCTCGGCTAGGTCCCAGATCAAGGCGGAGCCTGTCGATTCGTCATCCTGGACGAGATGGAGCAGATGGCGGCCGTCTGGTGAAACGGCGACGTGACGGATCGCGCCGGTCCCTCGCTCGACAGTGGGCCGAGCGGTTCCCGCCGGCAGGTCCCAGGAGCGAAGACTACCCTGTCCATCGCCAGAGACAAGAATGTCGCCCCCTGGATTGAAGGCGAGGGAGAGCGCCGCGCCGTTTCCGGCATTATCCAGGAGGATCGGTTGTGCGGATCGGCCGTCGGCGGTGAGATCCCAGGCGAGGATCTTCCCCGAGAAGGTCGAGCAGGCCGCCAACCGTCGTCCATCGGCCGAGAGGGAGATGTGGTCGATCGTCTCACCTAGATCGAGGGGGGCTGCGGGGCCGTGATGATCCTCGGAAATGACGATCAAGGATGATCCGGCAGCCGCCACCAGCCATCGGGGTGCGACTCGAAGTGAGGAGATCGCCTGGCCGATCTGATGTTCACTCAGGATTCGACCCTCGATTCCGACGGTAACGATCCGTCCGTCTGTGGTCCCGATGACCAGCCGATCACCCGAGGGGCCAAGCGCGAGTGCCCCTGAAGCCGATTCCGGAGCACGCAACGCGCGGAGGAACTGTCCGGTGGGAGTGTAAAGATTGATCTGACGAGAGCGATTCTCCTCGACCATCAAGGCGAAGCCGACACCCTCGGGATCGGTGGCCGTGGTGATGGCGAAGGCTCCGGCGTCGGCGATGATCGTGGAGAGGCTGACTTCGGGCAGCGTCAGATCCCAGACGGCACATCGTCCTGCCTCGTCGAGCGTGACGGCATGGGTCTCGCCAGGCAAGAACTGAGCCGACCGGACGGGAGACTCGTGGACGACAGCTCGGGGAGATCGCCATCGCTCCAGGCTCAGGTCGTAGACGGCGACCTCGCCCTGACCACCTCCAATCAGGAGTGTCGAGGCGTCGGAGCTGATCGCGAGGGAGCGGGCACCGACCAGGACTCCGGACAGAACGCGGAGCAGTTCCTCCCCTGCCCCTCTCCAGACTCGGACGGTCGAGTCCATGCTGGCGGTGATCATCTGGCCTCCATCCGGCGTAAAGGCGACGGCGATGACACGGTCGCCGTGGCCTCGCTGGACGATCGGCTCGGTGATGAGGTCGCGAGCCGGGCGGATGGCATCTCGAACGAGGGAGAGATTGAGATCGAACCCGCCGGATGTCTGTATGCGTTGCCCGGCAAGGTCCGAATCGCGGCGGAGCCGGTCGAGTGCTGCCGAGAGATTGCGAGCGCCCTGTCGATTGCCGAGGGCCTCGATCAATCGGGAGGTGAACAGGCCGCGGCCGTCGCGGGTTTCGCGGGCGGGGCCGTCCGAGGCGGCAAGCCAGGCGGTCGTCCCTGGCCATCGCTGCACACTACGGAGCATGCGGGAGGCAGGGGCGGGATCGTACGGTACTCCGTTGGGGGCCACGGGACGCACTCGACCGGATGGACCGGTGTCGAGCAGGCAAAGGATTGGATGATCACCTCGGGAGGCGATCGGATCAAGGGCGTCGCCGAGCGACCAGCCAGTCCCATCGAGGTCGGAGAGGCGGGCGTCGAGGGGGAGAAGGTAATCGCGGGGCGGGTCTCCTGGTTTTGCGTTTGGAACGGGCGGGAGGCTGACGGCCTGACCGGCGAAGTAGACGACGATGCGGTCTCCCGGTCGAACGCGATCGGTAAGCCATTGGGTAATCGCGTGGTCGAGGTTGGCCCGGATCGGGCGCAACTGGGCTGGAGCCCCAGGAATCATCAGCCTGATGTGGTCGGCTGGCCAACCGGCCTCGGTCGTGAGCCAGGTGGCGAAGGCTTCGGCATCGCGGGCCGCGCCCCGAGAGCCAGGTAAGGCGCGGCCCTCAGTGTACTCGTCGATCCCGATGACAACGGCCCAAAGCTCGGGATCGGCAGAGGGAGCGGAGCGGGCCTGGTCCTCCAGAGACACGGCAAGCCCGGCCATTGTGAGCACCGCGATCGGAAGGAGTCCCATGATGTTGATCCTTTCGGCTCAATTGGCCGAGCGCGGGCTGTCACGAATCGGATTTCGAATCATTCGGGCTTGATGAGAGCAGACGGGTCAGAAGGAAGGGGAAGAAATTCGACAACCACGCGGAAGCCGAGATCGTGATCGCTATGATTCAGGGGGCCTTTATAGTCGACCGTGGTGGCGTCGGCGCGCCAGGTGGTGCGGGCTGTCTCTGGGAATTCCGTGAGGTAAGAGCCTCCTCGGATCACGTAGTTGGCCTCCTCCCGATCGACGGGTTCCTCAAGTGGGTCGGTGCTGGAAGCGTGCCGACCATAAGGCCGCCAGACGTCTCGGCACCACTCGCGGAGGTTGCCAGCCAGGTCGAGTATTTCCTGATCGGTGATGTCTCCTGAGGCGATCCGGTTTTGGAGACGGTCGTCGGGCGAGAGGGTTGCTTCGTGGGTTGGGGCCAGGGAGAAGACGAGACCGGAATCAATGTTGGCGCGTTTCTTGTCTTCTTCAAAACCCCAGACGAAGGGTCGGTCCTGACCTCGGGATCGGGCAGCGTATTCCCACTGAGCCTCGGTCGGAAGCTGTCCTGAGACATGGTGAGCGTAGGCTTCAGCAAGTTCACGGGTGACACCAGCGGCGGGGTGGGCAAGAAACTTCACCCCGGCTCGCTGGAGATCGTCGATCGCTTGCCGGTAGATTTCCAGGTCCGACGAAGTGCGATCCCACTGCTCGACCTCGTTGAGAAACGCCTCCATTTCACCGACGGTTACCTCGGCTTGCTGCAGGTAAAAGGTGGAGAGAACGACCTGGTGCCGCGGTTGTTCCTCTGGGAGCGTTTTCATTCCGCCGTACTCATCGGGCGCTCCCATCTCGAAGCCATACTCATCGGTCCCGAGGACGAGCATGAAACGGGGACCATCCTCCCGAACGATGGCATTGGGCAAGCCATCGGTTTCACCGGCCGCGGTGTCGGGAGTGTACCCCCTGGGAAAATAGGCTCCGGAGTGCCGGAAGAGGCGGAGACCGTCGGAATTGCGGATGATGACCGAAGGGTTTCCGCCCGGGTCAGGCAGGGCATCGTCGCCAGGGGTAAATCCTCGATCCGCAAGATATGCCAGGATCGAGGGAGGAAACGTGCTCGGAATCTCATCGGTGTGGGCCTGGGGAGCAGTAGTCTTGTTGTCCCATGCTCCGTCGAAGGACCGGACGGCGATCAGGGCCGAGGCCGCAACGGCGACCGTCGCGAGGATTCCCGTGACGATCCATCGAGCAATCCGCCATCGTCGGTTCCGCAGAAGGGGATCGGACTCTGGCTTGAGGGGGAGCGTGGGTTGCGAGGGGTTCGGAACTCGTCGAGGTTCGGTCGGAGGGGGGGGCTGGAACTCGGTGAAGACCTCTGTGGGGCTAAGAACAGAGAAGACGGCTTCAAGCAGATCTTGGCGGAGTTCTTCGGCGGAAGAGGGCCGATCGTTGCGATCCTTGGCAAGGCAGCGGAGGATCACCTGCTCCACAGCGGGGGGAGCCTCGACTCCCTCGTGATCGGAGAACGGCGGGGGCGGCTCGAAGCAGTGGGCGAAGAGTAGTTGTTCAGGCTTCTTTTGCGGGAACGGGCGGTGGCCGGTGAACATCTCGTACAGGATGACCCCGAGCGAGTAAAGGTCGCTGCGATGATCGGGAGACTCGTCCTTGATCTGCTCAGGGCTGGCGTAGGCGGCGGTGCCGATGAACCCTTCGGTTCCGAGAGTCTGCGTGGCGATGCCACTCTCGGCCCCATCTTGCTGTTCAATGAGCTTGGCGATGCCGAAGTCAAGGACCTTGAGGAACTCCTTACCGGGTTCTCGGTCGGCAAGAAGCATGATGTTTTCCGGCTTCAGATCGCGATGGACGATGCCGTGGCGATGTGCCTCGCCGAGGACGTCGCAGAGCTGCGAGGCAAGTCGAGCGATGCAGTCCATCGCCATCGAATGACGTGCACCAAGCTCGTGCCGAAGGGAGCGGCCCCGGATGTATTCCATCTCGATGTAAGGCACCCCATTCGCCACTCCTGTGGCATGCACCACTGTGGCGTGGGGGTGCGAGGAGATCTTGGCCATCAATTTCGCTTCGCGAGTGAAGCGTTGACGGAGCGACTTGCTGCCGACGAGGCTCGGATTGATCACCTTGAGCACGCGTTTCGCATCAAGGCCGGTGTTTCGAACGAGCCAGACGGCCCCCATACCGCCCTCGCCGAGGTGTTCGAGCACCTCGTACTGATCGAGCAAGACCATGCCAGGGTGGATCAACCCGATCTGGCTAGGGAGGTCGGCGGAGGGATGATTTTCGGTTTCGGGAACGCTGATGGAAGGAGGTCGGAAACCTCCTTCAGTTGAGGAGAGTTTGCCAGTGGATTCCTGCTCCGTAAGCGGATCGGGCGACGAGGAGCCTTGCGATGGCGGAGTTGATCCTCCGACCTGGGAGCCGGAGGGGGAGAGTAGGTTGAGGGTCTTGCCGGGGTCATCGTCCGGCGGAGGGGTCGGATTCCCGTTGGGGTTTGGATTCGGCTTCGGATCCATGATCTCTCCCTTGGGTCGGCGCTGAGGCCTACTACGATCACGAGCGACGGTCACTGATGCGGGCGGTCTGCGATCAGGCCCTAGGGATTGACCAGGAGGCCACCTGGCTGACTCTTGCTCAGGGATTCTCCTGGGGCGGAGGGTTGCTGATCATGTCGGACGTAATCGTCACGTTTCCGACCCTGAGGCGCCAGGGATACTGGTCGTCGTCTTCGAGGGTATGATCAAAGTACATGAACTTACCAGGAGTTAACCATTTGTCGGGATTCGCAGGCGGCTTTGTCACGGTTTGCTTCAATGTGCAGCTGATCTCATCGTGAATGATCGGCTCACGTACCGGGTCGCCCTCACGTCGCGAAAGCGTGACCACGAAGGCGCCAAAGGGCGTATCGGTGGCTCGAACGCGAGTGACCTTGGGATCAATTCCGGCCTGGACCGTCAGGTAAGACTTCCAGGACATCTGATGAAACCGGACCGTTTTCTCTCGAATCGGTTGGGCGTCGGGGGCCGACCCCTCCTCGAAGACCTGAATTCTCAGGAATCGGTCTTCGTCCCGAGGTCGGACGTCAAGCGCTTTCATGGTGCTTCGGACTTCCCAAGGGATTCCGGGCTGCAACTCGACACCTTTGGTTTCTCCCAGCAGAATCGGCTCGTCTTGCTTGCCATCGGCGGGAAGCAATGTTCGAACGATTCGTACTCGAAGTGGTCGCTGTCGTGTGTTGCTGATCGTCAGAAGATAGGGCAGATCCGTGTCCTGGTGCATGAATCCGGTGCCGTTGTTTAGTGCGAACACGTCGTAACGTTCCGGAGTGACGGGAATGTTGAAGGGCTCCAGCTTTCGTTTCAGAGGTTCGAGATTCTGGGCAATGGTAATCTCGACCGGCTGGCCAAAGTCTCGGGCGACGATCGACATGACCAGAGGTTGATTCCCTTCACCTTGAATGACCTTTCCACGATAGAAGCCACGGGCCTGAACCTGCACGTCGGGAGAGCCAGAGACGTCCAAATCCTCCTGCGTCGCGACGAATGAGACGGTAGGGGGAGCGGATTGGGCAACGGATCCGACCGGGACGAGGCCCCCGGGAATCCGATCGAGTCGACTGCCTTCGGTGGCCTGTTCTGCTCGGACCTTCAGCCAGGCCCCCGACCCTCCGGAGGGCATCAGGGCGGCCACGAACGCGAGGCCCTCGGGAACCGCTGCGTTGCGGTTGACGGCAGCGATCTGAAACGCGGCTTGATGGCCTTCGGGACCGATCATCAGGCGATCAGTGCTCGGTTGCCATTGCAAGGCGAGTACTCCGGACCTCGGGCTAACCTCAGGGCCTCCCTGGATCTCCTCCACACCAATGTTCGTCCGGGCCTCGTTCGCGGTCCGACGGAGCAACTCACTTCCCTCACGATCGTTGTCTTCCACGAGCCTCTGTGCGTGCAGCAGGGCGGCCATCCGCTGGCCGAAGGCGTCGAGGCGACGGGTGGGCTGGTCGTCTCTGGCGTCTTGTCCCATCAGCTCGATTTCGGCGGCGCAACGGAGGCGGTACCTGGACTCATCATTCCAGAGAACCAGAAATAGTTCGTCGTGGACGGTAGGAAGCCGACGGGATTGGCTTCCGGTGAACGACCGTCGGACATCGCCGACGGTGTCCGAAAAGGAGGCGAAGCGATCAAGCAGGTCGTCAGGGTTGGCAGTCTCCTCCGTGCGGACAAGTCGAGCGCGGAGATCGTCGGCGGCACGGTCCAATCGGAGAAGGCTTTCGGAAGCTCCGTCCGGCGCGGTTGCCTCGGAAAGCAAGCGGAGCCGACTGTCGAGCTTGGCCAGGGCGGCGGCCTCGGCCATCAAGGCCCGATCGAATTGCGAATCGGGATCAGCCTGGTTTCGGGGTTCGCGAGAGGGAGGAGCTTGCCCAGAGAGTCGCCATTCCTTGGTTTCGTACGTCAACAGAGTTTCGCGAGTCTGCCAGGAGAGCAAGGGCGTATCGAGCAGCAGGTGGAGGGCCTGCCACTGGCCTCGAGAGAGTCTTGAGGCCCGATCATTCATCTGGTCCAGAAGCGTGACGAAGGTCCGGTTGGCTTGATCAATGGAACGGTCAAGCTCTTCGGCGGCCAAGGAATTTACTCGCGGGTCGATCGCAACGGTCGCGAGCCGCGTGGCCAGCGAGTCGGCCGCATCGAGCGCCCGGACGACGGCCTCGGGCAGCGAGGCCTCATCATCAGGAGCGATCCAGGAGGCATCTCGGACCTTCCATTGCGCCAAAGCGGGAAGCTGGGCGAAGATTCGTTCGAGCAAGGCACGCCCCTGGGCAAACCGATCCATCGTGAATCTGGCGGATTCGTAATGGTTTAGGGATTCGTTCAATCGGTCTTCAATGGATTTAGGGATCACCTCGTCAAGTCCGAACAGCTGATCCTGGACCTCTCGACGAGCACGATCGCCTTGCTCGATCGAATTGGTGATACTGCGTAGACCGCGTGGATCGCGAGCCAGGGACGATTCGGCGACACGTCGAGCGAGGGCGGTCCGGAGCAGAAGATCGCCTCGCGTTGCGTTCCGGAAGTAGTCAGGACGATTGAAGGCATCGCGCTCCGTGAATCGATAGGCCCAAGCCGGAAGTTGAAGTTCCAGGAAGGGAATCTCGTGGATTCCCCGGGTCGCCGCGACAAGCTCGGGAGGCGGTGTCGGCTGGCGCTCTTCAGTCACTGTCGAATCGGGCTCGCTGGTCTCTGTTGCTTTGGCAGCGGGTGAGGGAGAAGATACGACCTCGCGGCGAGCAAGCTGTTCGACACTCCGTCCCGTCAGGTATTCGAGAGCCTCACGAAGCATGCCTGGGGCGTCTCGGTCGGACTCAAGGGTACGGATCGGGAATCGTTGCTGTTCGGTTCGTCGACGGGAGACGGTGTTGGTCATGTTCCCCCGCACGCTACTTGCTTGCATCAGACGTTGCGAAGCCGTTTGCCTGATCTGTGGATCACGAAAGGCCTCTCGGATGAGTCGATCGGCAAGCAAAAGATCACGTTCATAGAGTTGCCATTGCGCTGGTGCGAAACGGTAGGCAGGAGGATCGTCACGCAGCAGTGCATCATGTGCCTTCCACTCGTCGATGAGAGCCTGAAGCAGTGCATTGAGCGGGTCGAGAGTCGGGGAACGAGGCGAGCGATCCTCGGGGGATTCGTCACTCGGTCCCGCCGATTGGCTCGAGTCAGTGAGGGCTTTGGGTGAGTCTTCTGCAGGGTCCGGATTGGTGAGCAAGGTATCAGTCGAAGTCTGCCCTGGAGGGCGAATCGGGGAGAAAGTGAGTCGATCGGGAGACGTACCGAGCGTCACCAGCTCCGGAGTTTGTACGACGTTTCGGTTTTCCCGAGCCCAGGTTGCGACGTGATGGCGGAGGTATTGGGTGAGGCCATCGAGTGAGAACTGTCCGCCCCGGCTCCGCTCGGTCCAGGCAATGGCCTCTCCTTCAAGTCCTCGTTGCAGATAATAGGAGAAGACCGATCGGCCAAGATCGTCGATCATCCAGCTCGTCTGTCCCGGACCACAGGAAAAGATGACACCGATTCCTGGCGATTCGTCCGGAACATCGATGGTCTGGAGCGCCTCGGATAGTCCTCGGGTGGGAGCGTTGCCAAAGAGTCCTCGCTCGCGACTACTTCGAAGTTGGGAGAGATCGAAGGCAAGAAGGACGGGTCTCCGGGCTTTCTGAGCCACCTGAGTCACGAGCGAGACGAATCGATCCTGGTCGAGTCCGCTGGTTTGGGGACCTGAGGCGATCGTCGGAACTGAGACGGACACGACGATCGGGTCGCCTCGGCCGGAGACAGCGTCGCTCAGGGCACTCTCAAGCTGATTGAGTGGCAACGTGCGACCGTCGCTGTCGAGCGCAGCGTCGATCAAGGCTTGTTGATCAGCCCCCTGGTACGGCACTTCCAATTCCGGAACGACAAAGGCCCGGATGGCCGTCGCGCGGGGTGCCTGCCAGATAAACCAAAGCAAGAGCCAGGCGATCAGGATCAAGGAAACCGAGGCGGAGGTTCCCTCAAGAATCAGGCGAGCCCGGAGCGGCTTGGCCAGCGGGGGTTGCGTCACGGTGGCCATGGGGTATCCCTCGAGACTTCGGGGGGAACTCGGCTCGACGCGAGGGACAAACGCCTCCTTCCCTCCTCGATGACCGACGAAACACGACGCATCACCTTGCATCCAATAAATCAATTCGAACAGCCAAACACAATGGTCCTTTTCGACCGAACTCTTTCCGAGCGCTTTCGATTCGAAAGGGGGCAAGGGTGTCGATGAAGGCCAATCGTTCTGAATGATTGAGCCCAAACCACAAGGATGAGCCCCGAAGTCTTTCCCCAGCTTGCAGTGGGAGCGTCCACAACGAATCGAGCGCGGGCACGTTCAGGAAATCGGGATGCTGCTCCAGATGAGGTGGAGTTCAAAAACGAAGAAAGGGCTGTCGTCTTTGATCCGCTCGTTGGCGTCGACACAGTATCGAATGGCAGCATCTCCCGATTCGAACAGCCCGAACGTGTTCAGGTGATTGCTCCAGCGTCTTCGAAGGGGGGAACGCTCGGATTCGGACATGCCACAGTTCGAGATCGCGCTGAGAAAGCCGCTGTTGGCCACGTCGTAACCAATTCGTTTCCAGGCCGGATCAGGTTCAGAGGGGAGGATGGGAGATCCGAGAATCGCACGACACCATTCGTCCTCAAGGGTAAGTGTTTTCTCTGGGTCATGTTCCGGGAACACCAGGCCGATACTCACGCCGACATCCCCGTCTGAGGACGCCCTGTGAGGGGCAAGCATTCGGGTGAGATCATCCCAGAGGTCAAAGAGTTGGTAGTGAGTGTTCGCCGTTGCCGGATCGAGGAGGATCATCTCCGCGCCTTCCAGACCTGGAGGCGGTTCCGCGCTTCCAAGCCGAAACCGAGAGGGCCAGACCGCGCGATCGACCGAGTACGGATAGTCGACTTCGGGGCGGAGGAGAAACTGCTCTCGGCGCTCGCTCGTCCACAGGCCTTGGAGCCTAGGTGAAGGAGCGAAGCGAATGTCGTAACCGATTAGCCGGCCGAGTGAACCCACGGTTGACCTCTTCTGGGAATCCCAAGTTGGGCGATGACGCACCAGTGACCGAGACGATCACATCGGGACGGCTCCTGGAGGTTGTTGAAACACCTCTCCCGGATTGAGACAGGTTGGAGGCTTGAAGTTGCGTTTCCAGAAGCATTGACAATTGTTCGGATTTTGCATCCTCATGAACCAGTGCACATGGTCCCCTGAGCAAGGAAAATGAGGTTTGGAGGGAGGGACGCGATGAATTTCGAATGCGACGGTACCCACGGGAGGGACGCAGGGCGGACAGGGTTTCTTTGGACAATCGGTCGTGTCTGAGACAACATCAGTCGGGGCGTTTTCCGTCGCCTTCTGGATGGCCTGATAGGCAAGTATCCCGCCCGCGACAATCAGGACCGCAACATCCCATGCAATGGTCGGTGGGCTGATCGGAGGGGCCAGCGGCAAAGCGGTCGCGAAGATCATGGAAGGTCGTGGCCTCTGTCGAAGAACCCGAAGGGTGCCGGCGGAGTCAGGATGACTGTGGCTCAGGGGAACCGTTGCGATTGCTCAAGAGACGCGCAGCGATCTGTGAGCAGTTGCATCTTTTCGTCGGGGGTCAATCCGGAAGATTGAAAATACGCTTTAATTTGGGGATGTTCGTCAAAATCCGGGCCGTTGACTAGGGCGAATCCGACATATTGCGAGATTCCACGCTCGGTCTGGATGCCGAGACTCATGGCCTTGCGATCAGCCTGCTCAACGCGGCGAAGCAGTTCCTGATCGTCCCAGGGTGCAGTGATCTCGGGCAGATGGTGACGATAACGCTCGGCGATCCGTTGGTGAAGTTTGACCCGTCGGGCCGAGCTGATCTGATCAAGTTGGGATCGCCTCAGCCTAAACATGATTGGATTCCGATGTGTCGCTGGCGAGGTCCAGGTCCCTTGCCGTAATGGTCACTGATGCGCCAGGACTCAGGGGCTCTCGCACGATTCCGAAGCACCTGGGGAACAGGTCACCGAGGTGACCTCGCGGTGAAGTCCGTTCCGGTCGACTCCGAAGCGTCGAAGTTCGTCTGGTCGATCGCCTTCGACAACGATCCATTGGATGGGGCCGAAGAATTGAAGAAGCTCGTCAGGAGTGCATGTAGGCAAAAAAATATTCAGGACTCTTGGGTCATAGAAACGAAACAGAACCTGTTCACTTCCTTCGCGTTCGATGGTGAGAAATCGTCTCAGGTGCTTGCGCAGGTCGTCGAACGGAGAGGTTGTCGAGAGCGCGATTCCCCAGCTTTTCCCCCATCCTTCGGTCAAGAGGGTATTTAGGAATCTCGATTCGGTGGGAAGCGAAATCAAAGAGGGGGCTGACTCCACGAGCTGATCGGCGAGAGGGCCCTCGTACAACGATTGATTCCGTTCGGGACAGGAGTTCAGCAGAGCGGGAATCAAGGGATCTCGGGCTGCATCGAGAATTGCGAAGAGTGGGTGCGGTTGCGATTGGAGGATTTCCAGGGGACTCCTTGGAAGGAGTGACTTCTGAGAGGGAGAGTGAGGTCCGGTGATCGGCTGCTCAGGAGTGACTGGAGCGGACCGAGGGGCTGGCCGAGGCTCCACGAGAAGTCGGACGGTGAATCGACTCACCCCGGCCTCGACGATGTCACCGTCACGAAGGATTGCGCTGGTCACGCGATCGCCGTTGACGAAGGTGCCGAAGCGGCTCGATGCGTCATGGAGCTCGATCGTGGAATCACGGAGGAAGAGGGAGAAATGAAAGCGAGAGAGCGAGCGGTCGGTCAGAATGAAGTCAGCACTGTCCGCGCGACCGATTCGGACCGTGGTTCCCGGTTCGATTCGAAAAGACCGGGGGGAATCGGGTCCTGCGAGGACCTCAAGGATGGCAGCGACATGGGCCACGAGTTCACCTGGTCATCAACCGCGATCCGGTGGTCATTTCGAGCAGACCTCGCAGAACGGGGCGCCGGTCTTGGCGGCCGAGACAAGGGCCGCACCCTGGCCGGTCATGCCGATCAGAACTGTGGGCATGCCGACGCTAATGATGCCGCCATGAACAGTCGAATCGCCAAGACGCGCAGCCATCATGTTGCCGATCAGGACGGTTGGCGATCCCATCGCGATCGCGTCAGGTGGACCGACGCAGGTCGCCATATCGCCAACTCGGGCTGCAGGTTGTCCACCAATCAGGACGGTCGGGCAGCCTGGGGGCAAAATCGGGCCCCCCACGTGAGGTACAGGTGGAGTTCCGGGAGTGACCATCGGGCAGGTGTGCAGGTCTCCAACACGGGCGGCAGGGGGCATGGCGAGTTCCTCGGCTTAATCAACGGGGATGTTTGTGAGAGTTCACAATCGTTGAAGGAGTGGTCATCAGGACGAGGACTTCTGGCCAGTCTTCGCATTGTCGGCTTTCTCAGGGGTGGTCGGCTGTGCTTCCCCAGCGTCGGAAGGTGCCTCAGGAGACATCGGTGAATTGGGATTGCTTCCGCTTCCTGCCCCGGCCGCGCCTCCCGAGTTGATCAGGACCATCGTTCCCTGGATCGCCACACCGGCTGGCCCGATATCGACGAACCCGCCGGGCCCTTTGAGCGTCAGTTGTGCTCCCGCTTCGATGACGACCCGCATGCCTGCCTTGAGGTGGATTTCCATGCCGGAGTCGACCGCGTGGTTCATTCCGGTTTTCTCAAAGAAGTTTCCGCCGATGTTGAGTGATTGATCGCCACCGATCTGCTCGCTGCGATTGGAGCCAACCTGAGTCGATCGCTCGCCACCGACCTGTTCGAGGAGATCTCCCTTGACGGAGAGGGATTGGTTGCCATCGACTCGTTCTCGGCGAGTCCCTTCGATGTGTTCGTGACTGTCGCGCCGGATCAACTCTTTGCGGTCGGCCTCAATGACGATGTCGACATTGCCCCCGTCCTCGGGCCCTTTGCCGACGAGGAACTGGAAGTTTCCGCCGATCTGTTGGACCTGATGACGACGAACGTAGCGGTGTTCGTCCTGATAGATTTCCTCGTAATGGCTACCACCGGAGTCGCCGTCTTTCTCCCAGCCGATGATTCGGTGGGTGTTGCCATAGATTCGGTACTTGGCGTCGTTTTTCACCCGAACGTCGAGGTTGCGTTCCGCGTGGAGGAAGACCTGTTGTTTGTCCTTGTTGTCGTCGAACCGCAACTCATTGAAGCCGGATCCGCCGGTCGAGGTGTTCGACTTGAACCCGCTTATCTTATTATCGTCTTTGTGAGCGTCGTCGGGGCCGTCACCGAGATAAGGGGGCATCTGATCGGCGTTGTAGACGGTGCCAACGATGATTGGTTGATCAGGATCACCTTCAAGGTAATCGACGATGACTTCCTGGCCGACCCGGGGCCAGAACGAGGTCCCCCAGCGTTTGCCGGCGATCGGCTGGGAGACACGGACCCAACAAGAGCTATTCTCGTCGTGTTTCCCGTCACGATCCCAGTGGAACTGGACCTTCACGCGACCATATTTATCGGTATACAGCTCCTCACCTTTTGGTCCGACGACCACGGCGGTTTGGGTTCCCTGAACCACGGGCTTCGGAGTGCGCCGCGCAGGACGATAGGGGAGTGCGGCGGGGATGCACGTAAAGGTGTTTCTGTAAAGAAATTCGTCGAGATTGCCGGTGCGGTAATTGCTGTTGAGCGTTGCTGAATGGTGAACTGAGGTGAGGATGTAGGAGCCGTCAGCGTCGAAGTGGCGGGTTAGGCTGAAGCGATGGCCGGCGGTTAACTGACGGAGCTTGCCGGCCCCGGCGATTTCCAGGGCTCCTGCGGCTTCCTCCTGTATGCGGATTTCAGCGGTCCGGCGATTGTCCTCAAAGATTTTTTGAATGTCCGAGGGGCGTTCTTCCCCGCCTGGGCTGATCCCATCGAAACGCTGGGCGTATTCTCCTGGCCAATCGTACAGTTCGAGTTTCTCTGCCTTGCCGAGCTTCAACGTATGCGACTTGGTGCCGACCTGAACCGAGTCCATGATTTGAGTTTCGGCTTCCAGATGCTTGTGCGGTAACTCGAAGCAGTGATCCCAGAGTGTGACCTTCATGGATCTCAGTTCCTGGGCCTTGGCCCATTCATGGATCCGTTCCTCGTCAACGTTATCATCGAGTTGGGCGGCAAAGGTGGTCTGCGATCCGAACGGAACGTCAGGATGACTCTCGGATGAGTCACCGAGGATCATGGTGTGTTCGCCGTCGGAATGGGTGAAGAAGTAGAATATCCCTTCTTCTTCCATCAAGCGGCTGGCAAAGTTGAAATCGGTTTCTCGATATTGCACGCAATAGTCGCGTGGCTCGTACTTTCCCTTGAGCTTCAAGGAGATCGAAAGTCCCTCGAACAGTTCCTGAAGGATTTGCGGAACCGTTTTGCTCTGAAAGATCCGGCTCTGCGCCTTCCGAGTTAGAAACCAGGCTTCAGGAACCACGTCGGCCTGGTAGGTCGTGAAGTGCGGGTCGCGACCACCCTGGGCCATCCGACAACAGATCCCGTTGAAGTGACGTGTCTTGCCTCCGGGAGACTTCACGTGGGCGGTCAGCTTCCTTCCAAGCATTTTCTCAAAGGGAATGTCAGTCTGATTGGTGGCGATCAGTTCAAGGCGGAACCGGAACAGTTGCGAGAGCGCTTCGGTTCCGCTCAGCCCGACCAGCAAGAGCGTATCCGGCCCCAGAGGGGTGCTGACCGTCAACGGACGATTCGCCTGCTGGTAGGATTCCATCGACTCCTCCGACGAAGCATACTTTAAGCCCACACTCGATCATCCAGGTCGCCTGAGAGCCGGCCGGAATGAACCGTTGCCACTCTTGTCAGTCAGCAATCGAGGTCGGTGGAACGGGATCATTAAATTTCCTTGTCGCCAGTCAATCCTGGTGTCCAGATTATGTCCAACGTTTCGAATTTCGATCGTCGATGTGGATCACCGAGACGTTCTTTCTCGGGAGAATCCGCAACGCGAACTCGTGAGAGTTCATTCGAGCATCAATCGGAGTAACAGCGTGCCGGTTTATCCATTCGGTCGAGTATAGTGGGATATGCCTGCCCGGTACAATTACGTCCTGAATTCCTGGGCCATGCGTCGCTCCCTTGTCCGAGGCCGGTGTCGATTCCTAGGATAGTATCAGCCTGAGTTGTCGGCTCAGCGATCTTCTCAACCAATTTCTGAAACACGTTTTCACCTATTCTCAAATCAAGATAGATTGATTTGATTTGTCAATGATGGCTTGGGAGCGAATCGAAATCGGACGGGCCGACGGTCCCGAGGTGAACTCAACGATTGATAGGGGCGACCGATGCCGAACGACGACGACCTGTCGGGTGACAAGAAAACCATCGGCCTGCCACGCAAGGATGTCAAGCGCATGATTGCCGAGGCCCAGGCGGCCAAACTCGCCGAGCAACGGGCCGCCTCTCCAGCGTCAGACAGTGCCTCCCCTCCGTCTGCGGGGCATGCGACACCTCAGAACGTCGCCCGATCCAGGGAACTTCCCGCTGACTCGGGTGAGGAAACGATGTTGCCTCCTCGACGGGACGACGTGCCAGCCCCGAGAACTCCTTCTGTACGGTCGATCCGGCCTGAGCCGAACGATCTTCCCGACCATTTCTGGGAAACGCGGCCCGCTGCAGCCGAGCCGTTGCCCTTGGCTGACCGAGTGAAACGGGAGAATCCTTGGGAGACGTCGATTCCTTCCCAGGCGCCTCCAACGGATTCCGCTCTACTGGCTCGGGAGATCGTACCAGGCCAGGAGTTCGACACCGCTGTAGGTCCAAAGCGTCCACAACCGATCGCCTCGCCCGATCCGCGAGTTCAGGCACCAGCGTCGCCGGGATCAACGGGAATCTCGGCGATCCCCTCCTCGAAGTCGCCCGTCGAGGAGGTTCGCAAACCGTCTCGACCTCTAGTTTCTCCAACTTCCCGGGCGCCGAGTTCAGCAAACGCAACCTATGTACCCGGGATCACTCCCGGTTCTTCGGAGGAGCGGGATTCGTCGCTATTGAGGCTGGAAATTCTTGCAGGAGATGGGGAAAGCATTTTCGAGCGGCTTGCAACGATTTCCTCGGGTGAGTTCACGCTAGGGCGGTCGGCTGTGGAACAGTTCGTGGGTCGGGGTTCCGCGACCCGACACCTCGCCGATCGCCATTTGCGTTTTGTCGTTGATGAGGACGATCACCTTGTCGTCGAGGATCTCGGAACGGTGAATGGTGTGTATCTGAAGATTCCCGAACATAGCTCAGTTCCCCTCACCGAAGGGTCACGATTCAGGGTTGGCCGGCATGTGATTGTCTTTCGCGAGGCTTCGTCGGTATCGACACCTTCTCCACTGGTTAGTCCCTCAGGAGAGGTGTTTTATTGCCGGGAATTTTCCCCTCGAGCTTTCCTCGAGTTCATCGGACCGGATGGCCAACCGGCTGCCTCGGTGCCAATCACAAAGACGGATCTGACGGTCATTGGTCGCGAAGGCGAGGGGTGCGACATCGCATTGACCGGCGATCACTGGGTCAGTCGTCGCCACGCTTGCCTGAGAGAACGCGAAGGCCATTTCGTGCTGGAAGATCTCGGAAGCAAGAACGGGACCTTCCTGAAGATGGGAGAGCGGACACGAATTCGGGTCGGCGATCGGGCTTTCCCCGACTCCGCTGACATCGTTCTGATCGGCGAACTTCACTTTCGGGTTACGCGACGCTAGGGATTTCCGCTTTGCCCGCGGTGGCTTCCGTGGTCTGGACAGCGGGACGACGTAGCCGCCAGATACTCAGCACCACGATCCAGGTGAGCGCCAGTCCTATCAGCCCGGTCCAGCCGATCCATGATTGATCGGTTTCTTCCAATCGGGTGATGATGCCGAAATACCAGAACGGGACGGCCACAAATGTAGCCGCCAACGCCAGGCCCATCGCGATGAATCGGTATCGTGCGTCGAGCCGTTCGGCTTCCTTTGACCAGGTCGTGAGACCGTGGTCAACCAGGAGTCGCCCACCCCGGCCCGCAACCAGTCCCGTTGCAAATGCCCGCTGGTGGTCTTCGGCCCCGTTGGAAACGAAATAACATCCCCGGAACAGGACCGGCTCCGACTGCTCATGCGTGGAAAGGGATGCGTCGAGCAGATGGATTAACTGGTCGCGGTTGCGGCGTACGACGTTATTGAGGAGCATCAACCGACTATTGCTATTTTTATTGCGTATTTCTTGAACCATAAGCTCCAGGGACCATGAATTGAACCACTGGCGCATCCACTGAATGCCGATGGAGATGAATTCGGATCGGTAAAGTTGAGCGCCAGGAATCGAGAATCCACAGCGACTTTGCCTCAGATTGGCCGGGATTCGGGCAACAAAATCATCAAAGCCGGCGACCGTCTCCATGCCAGTGAAGACGGTGTAGGTCGGGCAGCGGAGCCGCAGGCCCGATCGAATCGCATTCAGATCGTTCCGAATGGCCGAGGCGACCTGGAGCTCGTTCCCGCTGCCTGCAACGCTGATCGGAAGTAAGGCGGCCACTCCTCGGAGCACTGGTTCCTCGGGATTCAGCTGACGAATCAAGCGGCAAAGGTGGGCAAGGCGATCGGGACCGTCTCCGTTGGCTCTGCCAAAGCTCGATGCTCCAGCACAACTGAGCAAGACGCCGTCGGCGACCGCATAGGCGTGGATGGGAGCGTCGGCCGAGGACGGTGCGCGTCCAAAGAGTTGCACATTGGCGGAATCGATGAGTGCCGTGGCCTGTCCCTCGTCGGGGCCGAGCAAGAGGTAAAGGCGTTGCCGGCCCAAATCGATACCAGCCTGACCCAGTCGGATCTGGATCTCCTGCCAGGCGGCATCGAGATCCGAGAAACGCCCCTCGCCCTGTTCGAATGTTAGGCCGCGAGCATGGCGGACGAGGGTCGCAACGAGATGGGTCATCGAGAGCAGGGCAATCAATCCGAGCCCAAAGAGCCAAACCCGAAGCGCCCATCCCGAAAAGATCGAAGGTAACTGCGGGTCGATCTCCGGGACCTTCCAGGGTCCAAACGCTCCGATCGCGAGAACGATGGTGGCAATTACCAACAGCCATCGCAACGGATGCTTCGACCACAACACGGCAGCCCCCGCACTAGCAATCGCGACGGCCCCGTACATGATCAGAGAGACTTTATTCCACAACAACGAAGAGAGCATGATCATGCCTCGGTTGCCCGGGTGCAGGACACTCGAACGGATTCGTCATCGAACATAGTCGAGATGCACCGACAGGATGTAGAAGGCAAGTGTCACCAGGGCCGAGATTGCCACGAGGGAGCTCACCGTTACAAGCAATCCGGCCCCGCGAAGCGATCCGATGCCTTGAGGCTTGGCAGCCTGGATCGCTTCGGGGAAGGCAGGTTTCGACGAGACGGAGCTGGCCTGGAGGACCAGTTGATACAGATGGCTGACCCAGTCGAGCAACTGTGTCTCATCAACCAGAGCCATCCGACCTCGGAAACCGAGGGCGACACAGAGCAAGTAAACCTCGACCGTGTCGGGACTGCCTCGCCGCTCGGCCTGAGCGGCCATGTCAAAGAACTTCTCGGCGCGGAGGTTGCTCCGGTAAAGGTCCCATTCGAGGATCTGTTCCTGAGCACCCCAATCGACCGACTGGCCCCATTCGGAGTCGGTCAAGACCTCGTCAGTCCAGGCAACGAGTCCGTACTTGACCATGGCGAAGTCTTCGGCGAGCAGAGGGTTGGTGGCGGCTCGGTTTTCGATTCGGTCGAGATACACGAGCAATTCGTTCTTCACCACGTCGATCGAGGGAGACTCTCCCCAGGCCAGACGGTCCTGGAGGGCGATGACGTGCTCGAAGTAGGGGTGGATGAGATCAGCGAACGCATCGGTCATTGCGGCGATGGACTCCGTCTGGACGATCTCGGCAATGCATCAGGCGTGGGGAATCACATAGACGGCAAATTGTAACTCCACGAGCGACCCGATCCGGGGCCTGGGAAGGGCCACCAGTTGCTTGGCTTCCGAGTCTCCCAGAAAGGAACCGCCTTCGAGGTTGAACCGGAGTCCGAGTGTTCGGGTCCGCAAGACGTCTCGCCAGTAGGGCTCTTTTTTCTGAACTTCGAAGTAGACGACATTGCGAGGCAAGGCCGGCGGAATTCGATTGAGAGGCTGAAGGCCGAGGCCTGATTGCCCCTGGCGGAAGATTTCGCCCACCTGCTCCCCTGCCCCGAGTTTCCAGTTGGTCCCTCTCATCAATTCGTCGCATTCGGCGTCGTTCAATTCGACGGTTTCGACGCCGATGTAAAGTTTGGTCGTTTCTCGGAGCCAGTCAGCGTCAAGATGGACCTGAAACCGTCTTCCTTCGAGCTGGAAGTAACGCTTGGTCCATTCTGGACCCCTGCCGCCACCGATGAGTCGGCGGATTTCGGCGATTACACGGGCGTAGATCGGTCCGATGTCATCATGGTCGTAGTTGGGTACGTCGATCGGACGTCTCGCGTCGTCAAAAATCGAGAGATGGCCGAGAAGTCGACAAAGTTCAATGTAGACATGAATGGGATGCAACCCCCGGGTGAACAGGACCGATTGCATGGCGGAGAAGGCACCGTTGACGGCACTCAACTTCAAGATTCGATCCGACTCGCCAATAACCTGGCTTTCAAAGGTGATTTTTCGTCCGACAAGATAGCTGGCCTCCTGATCGATCCAGGCTCGGAGCATCTGAAAGACGGACTGGACCTCGTCGTTGAGCGGTTCCCAGCCGTCGAGTCCGAGGATGGGAGGGGTGTACGATCGGACGATCCGAGGGGGTGCATCGGCTGAGGCCGATCGGGAGACCCGAGCAAGCGGAAGTGTTTCGTACCCGGTTGGATCGACGTGCGAAGCCAGCAGTCGCGCCTGGACCCTCCGGAATTCGATCCCCTCCTCGTCTCCGCCGGTATTTTCGTCCGGCTGATCGACAGCATCGATGACATATCGAGGACCATCGGCCGACGAGGACAGGGCGACATTTGCGCGGCCGGGTTGCCAGGTCGGGACCGCCAGAGAGATGGTCGCCTCGGGATGAGCGGAGAGGATCGGCCGGAGGTCGAGCGGATCGACGGTGGCTTCGCCCGGAACGTTCAAGGTTGTGCCGTCCCTGAACCTTGCCTGGCATGACCGGAGGATGAAGGTAAAGTTGGCGATTGCGTCTGGGTCAATTTCCAGCGATCGAAGACCCCAATTGTGCGGGTGCAGCCAGTCCTCCGACTCCCGGAGCCGATCGCGATGGAAGCGATCGGCGGCCTGGAAGTGGTGAGGTTTGAGGAACATCCCCTCATACCAGTGAACGGCTCGCTTCGACATGATCGTTCTTCTCATTCTCGGGGCGGGGTGGCACGACCCGCGATCCGGCCGTCTTGAGCGTGGACACACGTTGAATGCGGGGCAAGAAACCCTCTCTTGTCTTCGGAGACGGCGTTCTCAGGCTACTACGCTTGAAGGTCTTCCGCAACGATCCCTAGGGTTTGGGAGGTGGTCGGAGGACAGCGTCATCGGCGTCGGGTCGGTTGGAACGGCGGTTGAGCCAGCTCGTACGTCCCAGTTGCGAGGCATGGTTGCAATCGACGGAAAGTTTGCAAGGAGGCACCTCGGCCGATTTCAGGATCAAGCGAACATCGAAATCCAACTCCGGCCCGATATAGAGGCGGGTCAGGTCCATCAGCGCACGAGAGGCACTACCACTTGGCAAAAACTCGCGGAACGTCTGGAGACCCATTGGCCCAAGGATGACGCCGAACTTACTCTGGTCGTCCCAGATCCTTCGTCCCACGATGGCCTCGGTGCCGAGCCCGTTGTAGGCTCCCTGGCGACCGAGACGGCTCCGCTGGTCTGGATCGAGACGGAGCCACTGACCACTGAAACTCTGGATGCGAGCCGTTACTCCGAAGTGATCTTGGAGAAGTCGTTCGAGCATGATCGCTGGTCGATGCTGTTGCGCGAACACGCCGCTATAAAACAGCAGGGCCTCGTCCTTGACTGCGAGCCGATCCTGGAGCGATGGGGAGCCCAGGCCGATGAGGTCAAACAGGTGGCGAGCAAACCGGTCGGCTCTTGCGCCTCCAGCGGTCCGAGACGCTTCCCAGAGCAGCGGAACATGATACTTCTGACGGATCCGGTAGAAGAGTGAGACGATTCGGTGATGAAAAAGGTCAAAGAACATCGCGGCCGCAGCGCGTCGCCTACGATCGGGTCCGACAAGCGCTTCGGTGTAGACCGTCGGTAGGGCTCCCAGGGGGCCGACCAGGCCGAGAAACGCGGTGGTCAGCTTAGGAGGCGTCTCCATCGCCGACCGCTCCGAAGCGACACCGATTGACTCCGCAGGATTGGCTGGTGGGTATGGGGGGCGACCGTCGATCCCCGTGATCGCGCTGGGAGGAAACGAGAGCGAGAGATGAGCCAGGAACCGGACCGCCTCCCGGGCGGGCGGCCCGTCGTGTCCGATCGGGAGGCGGCCCGACGGTGCTCCAAGTTGCTCGAGCAATCGGACGGCTTGAAAGAAGTCAAACGGTGTGGGATCGGTGAATAGCCGATCGCTTAGAGCAGGGTCCGATCGCCGCTGCGCGGTGCCCATCGCTTCCAAACTCCCTCTTGCTGCTTGCGCCGTGCGATCAGTCGGGTGAATGAGTTGACCGTGACATATGATCCGAAAAACCGTTCCAGCACGCAGGCCATCAGAAACGCAGAGGCTCCGGAGTAAGCCGACTCATCGAAGGTCAATTCGACCTCGATCCCCAGGCTCACAGCCCTTCCCAGGCGGTTACCAGTCCTCCCAGCAATGCGACGGCTGGAGACTCCTATGATCCCACCGATATGCTTACGAGTTACGGCTGAATCCGCGAAGTCGTAAGCGGCCAGGAGTTCACGGAGGGCCTCGATCCCTGGCTCCGATTCGGTCAGTGAGAGGTGATTCAAGGCCAGCCCCGAGATGGCTCTCCACTGGGTGTTGCGCCCCAATGGAGGACGCAGAGTCTTGGTGGGGCGAGTCAACAACCGGACACGACCGACTGGGGCTTCGGCCTCCAGCGAGACAACATCCTGATCTCCTCCAAAGGGTAATCGGGCGGGGATGTCTCGGTTACAGCAGGTTAGGTAGGCGGTCACCTTCTCGGTGGAGGGAGTCGTCGGGGAGAACGACGGGTCAACGAAGGTCAGTTCGACGTCGGTGCCCGCATCTCCCGACCTGAGCGAAGGCTGTCGCCGGGAGAACCAGTATGCTTGGGGCCCTCGCTCGCGGTCGGCGTGCCGCAGGGCGTAGAACGGCCGGTAGCTGACCGAGTCGTTGAGATAGGAGCCAACACTTTCTACCCGGTCGACCGAGTAGATCTCGAAACTCAAGGGATGATTAACGTCGGGGACCAGGCGATACTCGCTCCTCAGGCGATCGAGCCGAACTGGCTCGGCAACCTTTTTGAACAGGTTGACCGCAGGGGAGCATCCCAGGCGAAAGTTCTCGGGCCGAATCGTGATATCCGTATGTGGTGGCTGATCAAGGAAGAACATCACCTCGACCGGCCCGACGAATCCGGTTCTACAGAGCCGGTCGAGTCCCGTGAGGTCGAAAAACTGAAATTTCAAGGGAAACGCGAAATACTCCTGGAGCAGCCGGTAGCCGGGGAAAGATCGCTCGGGATAGGGAACCATGCCATCAGAACATTCGAACCCAACGGGTTCGACGGCGTTGGGGCCGAGAGGGATCGTCTGCTCCTCTCCCGAAGTTGTTCGACCCCGAAGCCAGATCGCAACCAATCGATTGAAGAGCGCTTCGTAGAGCGTCGAAGGAACCGGCTCGCCACCATCGAGAAAGAACCGGAGACGATCAAATCCTTCAAGGCTTCTCCAGTCTCCGGCCGCCGCGCACCGAAGCTCAAGGCTAATCATTGCCACCGATCCCACCGGCTTTCCTGCGATGGTGACTCGGTCTGGCAAGACCGTGGCAGACTCAACCGCAACCGGCCAGAGCCAGGCCGGATAGACGGTCTGAAACTGGCATCGCACGCCATCGAGGGGGCGAGAGACAACGCGGGAACCGCGCTCGATTTCGTATCCAGCAACGATCTTGGACGGATCCGTTGTGGGAGAGAACTGGACTATCGTCATGGAGGGGATCGGTCGCTGGTAGTGAGGGTAAAGGACTTCCAGCAGGGCGTCGGTCAGCTCCGGGTAGGTGTCGTCGATCTTTTTGCGCAAGCGAGCCGCGAGGAACGCGAACGCTTCAAGAAGGCGTTCCACATGGGGGTCCGCACATCGGCCCGCCTCCAGCATCAGGAGTTCGGCGACTTGAGGATGAGCCTGTGCGAACTCAGCCCCCATCTCACGGATGAAGGCAAGTTCACGATTGTAATAATTGAGAAAGTCGTCGTTCATGGCAGCCCATGATCAATCCTTCGCCAAGGGAAGAACGAAAGTGGGGCGGTCTTCGTTCGAGAACAAGGCACGACGTCAAATTGTGGTCCAATGGCCCCAGAGGTCGAGCCGGCCAGGAATCGAACCGCCTGGATCGATTGAACCTGAACGAGGACAGATGGGAAAACGACTGGGCTATTAATTTAATGAAAACCTAGGTTATTCGCAAATTCGATAATAACGCTCGTCTTTCTCAAGAAGGAGATCGAGGCTGAATGCAAGTTATGTGTCCTCACCGTTGACAATGAATGCTTTGTTGCCGAGCTGAAGAACCGTGTCGAAAATAACGGGTTCGGGAGCAGGGTCGACGCGAAGAATGGCTTCAATGCGATAGTGTAAAGAGCCGAGCGTATTGTCTTGCTTTTGTGGCTCGAAGATCACTCGGACGTTGGAGAGTCTCGGCTCGAAATCGCGAATCACGGATTCGAGCAATTGGGTCAGGCGTTTGCGGGCGTCTGTGTCGCCCGGGCTTACTGACGTGATGTCAGGTAGTCCATAGGTCATTAACGATTGTGAGAGATGGCTCATGCCGGCTGGGGGATCGCCTGGAGTCCGACGTGAATTGAGAAGCCATTCTAAATCGCGGCGCACCTCATTTTTGATGCGTTCGATTTCGCTGGAAACAGTGACACCAACGTCGCTCCCACGGATCAGGTCCGGATTGGTCAAACGATCCCAGAGCGAGTGTTGAAATCGAGGATTGGAATCGCGACCAGCCATCAGAAGACCTTCAATCCGGTCCAGAGGTTCGAGGGGACGGGCCCAATCTCGGGAGAGTTCGCCAGCAATGGCAGTCAATGCCAAAGAGGATTGTGACGACCCATCATCATGAGGATCGGCTTCCCTGGGAAGACAAGGGAAGTCGATCCTCAATCGCCAAGGCTCGGTCGAACCGAATCGGTCAACCGGATCAGACCTTCTTGCTGGCCTTCAGATCATATCCGGCCTTAACGGCACCTCCGAGAGAGCCATCAGGCTTCTGTTCCTTGTACTCGTACTCGATTTTTGAAAAATTCAGGCTGATTTGATCCACCGGGATGACATCACCACTGCTCCCTCCCGTCTGATAGCTGGAGACGAGCAGGTCGGAGAACTTGATTTTCAAGTATTCCTGGGGTGTTTCACCTGCCTTGCGGCAGACCAATGTAGCTTCTTTGATGTGCTTGCCGGTTGCGCATGCTTCCATGAGCTTCGGTGACGCTTTGTTGAGTTGCATGACGAAGTGGAAATCCTGCATGCTCACCTTGCCGGCGCCCATCCCGGCGCCGTGGGAGGCATCGCCGCTATTGGTTTCGCCCCAACTCCAGGACTGGACCTCAATCTCGTTTTTGTGCTTGTCGTCCTGGCTCTCGCCGTCAATGCCGTCGATCTTCAAGAAATAGTCTACGGCGGCCATCGGGATTCTCCCCAGGGACTACGGCCCACTTTGAGGGGCCTTGGATGAAAGTGGAACGGACTGGACGAATCAAATCGTCCACGGTCCGGGTGACTTGGAAGACCTTCTACCCGAGTCGAGAAGGCCAAATCGATTCGATCACGCATTGGAGATCGATCGATCCAGCCTTTGTTCATCTGGTGTGACCGGCGAATCGTCAGGACTTCGCACGGGCGGGTAATTCGGAGACCAGCCGCAAGGAGGCAGTCAACTCGTCGAGTTGATAGTGTGGTCTCATGTAGGCGATGGCCCGATAGCAGCCGGGGCGTCGTGGGTCGTCCTCAACGTCGATGCGGGCCGCTCGAAGTGGATAAAGCCGCTTGGTGTCATCCGAGGCAAAATCGTCCTCGGTCACATAATTCATGATCCAGTCATTGAGCCAGCGTTCGCATCCGGCTCGTTCCATGTACGAGCCGATCTTGTCTCGAGCAATGGACTTGAGATAGTGCGCGAACCGGCTCGTCATCAAGATGTATGGCAACTGGGTCGAGAGTCTTGCATTTGCGGTTGCTGTGTCACCATCAGTCCCCTGGTACTCGGTCGCCTTCTGACAGGATTGGGCCGAAAAGAAGGCGGCAAAGTCGGTGTTCTTGCAGTGGGTCAGTGCAATAAACCCGAGGTCGGCCAGTTCTTTTTCTCTGCGCTCAGAAATGAGGACTTCCGCCGGGCACTTGGCCGCGATCTCGCCGTCGTCGGTCAAGAAGGTGTGTACGGGAAGATCGCGAACGAGTCCACCGTTCTCAACGCCTCGAATGGAGGCACACCAGCCAAAGCGGGCGAAGGCATCGGTCAACCGAGCTCCCATGGCGTAGGCGGCATTCCCCCAGAGGTATTTCTCGTGCTCCTTCCCATCGACGCTCTCCCGAAACTGAAATGCATCAACCGGTTTGGTTTCGGGACCATAAGGGAGCCGGAGGAGGATGTGAGGCAGACAGAGTCCGACGTACCGAGCGTCTTCCGACTGGCGGAAGGCATTCCACTTGTCGTAGTCCCTGGTCCGGAAAATTTCGGCAAGGTCTCGGAATTCGGGGAGTTCCGTGAATGATTCGAGCCCAAACATATCCGCACCTGCGGCGGCGATAAACGGTGCGTGTGCCGAGGCCGCGATGTTGGATATCCGCTTAAGTAAGGCGAGGTCTTGCGGATGCTTGCCAAACTGATAGTCACCAATCAAAGCACCGTATGGGGTGCCGCCGAATTGATCATATTCGGACGTGTAAACGGCCTTGAACAAGGCGCTCTGGTCGAACTCGCTTGCGCGTTCCATGTCGCGCAACAAATCCTTCTTGCTCGCGTTGAGCACCCGAATTTGGAGCATTGTTCCGGTTTCGGACTCTTGCACCAGATAGTTCAGGCCGCGCCACGATGCTTCCAGTTTTTGGAAGTCTTCGTGGTGCATGATGGCGTTGAGCTGATCACTCAGGAGTTCATCGAGTTCAGCAATGCGGGCATTGATCATTGCCTCGGTGTTGGCCGAGACTTTCATCTGACCGCTCATGACGTCTTCGACGAACTGGCCGATCAGATCGCTCTGATAGGTTCGATCTTCCTCGCTCTTGGCCCGGCTGACCTCAAGAATCTGATCTAGAAGGCTTGGCTCGGCTGAGGATTGGGTCGTCGTCTCGGGTTCGGCAACGGGCTGGCCCTGGGGTTCGTTGGCTTCGGTGCTCATGATGGGGCCTCCCAAGTTATTCGCCTGTGTCCGACGATCCGGACTCGTTCTGATCTCGATGCCCCGTCTCTTCCCCAAGCCGCTTCAGGCGATCGGTATCTTTGATAATATCTTGAAGCAAGCCGTCAAGTCGATCGTTCGACGTGATTTTTGTTTTCAGATCCGCCAGGCGCTGGCGGGCTTCCAGAAGTTTGCGTAACGGTTCAACTTGGCGAACAACCTGCTCGGGCTCGAAGTCGTCGATCGACTTGAACTTGAGCTCGACTCCGAGACGGGTGCCATCTTTTTGCAACTGGTTGTCAACCTTCATCGCCAGTCGCGGTTTCATTCCCGCCATGATCCGGTTGAAATTGTCGCGATTAATCTCGACAAATTTTCGTTCCTTCATCGAAGGAAGCGGTTCTTCTGGATGCCCCGATAGGTCCGCAAGGACGCCGAGTAAAAATGGTAGCTCAACCTTTTTTTGCGCGTCGCCGACTTGAACGTCATAGGTGATCTGGACGCGAGGGGGACGAACGCGGTCGAGCTTGTGCTGGAGGCTCTCATCGCCAGGCATTAACGTGTTCCTCAATGTTGAGGTTGGTTATGTGGGCTTTATGCACCCTTGAATAGGCCAGCCAGCCAACATGTCAAAATGGCCTTTTCAAGCCTTACAGGACATGCAGCTTGAATCTAAACCTCTGTGCGAGCGTCTTGCAACATGTCTCCAGAGAAATTCTTCGTCTCGAGTCGGAGATCCTTGACGACGGCCGGAATCGATTTACTCAATTTTTCTCACCAGAGGGACAAAGATTTCGGGCATTCTCGATGGGGATGTGTCGAACTTCTTGGGTTTCGGACACCTGATGGTCTTGCTTGTGTCTGAGCTCAACGCGATGTTACTCAATTCACAAAGGAGATAGGACGATGGCGATTCAGGTTGGGACCTTGGTGAAGAAACTCAACCCAACATGCCTGGATGCGCTTCAGGCCGCCGCGGGACTCTGCTTGTCTCGCACGAATTATAGTGTCGAAATCGAACACTGGTTGCTCAAGCTTTCTGAGTCTGTCGATTCGGATCTTCAACGAATCTTCCGACACTTCAACATCGATTTGAGCCAGCTTCAGCACGACCTGATCTCGGCCATCGACCGCCTCAAGACCGGAAATTCAAGAACGCCAACGCTAGCTCCTCAGATTGAGGACGTGATCAAGGAGGCGTGGCTCCTCGCTTCTGTCCAGTATGGTCTCGGACAAATTCGATCGGGAGTCGTTTTGTTGGCCTTGCTCAGCAACGATCAGCTACGACGGCTGACACGGGAAATGTCCTCGACCTTGACCGAGCTTTCGCCTGATCGCCTCGAGGCCGAGTTGCTTGATGTCGCAGCCGGATCGGTCGAGGACGTTGGACCGGCCTCGGCGTCGACGGCCGCACCTTCCGCTGGCCGAATAGAGACGGGAACGCCGGCAGGAGCTGGTGCTGGTCGAGCGCTTGACCAGTACACCGTCGACCTGACAGCCCGAGTCGAGGCTGGTGAGATCGATCCGGTCATCGGTCGTGATGAAGAAATTCGCCAAATGGTGGACATCTTGATTCGACGGCGACAGAACAACCCGATTTTGACAGGCGAGGCGGGCGTAGGGAAAACGGCCGTGGTCGAGGGCTTTGCTCGGCGTGTCGTGGCGGGTGATGTGCCTGAAGTGCTCCGGAATATTCGCATTCACGTCCTCGATCTCGGTTTACTCCAAGCCGGAGCCGGGGTGCGGGGCGAGTTTGAGAACCGGCTCAAACAGGTGATTTCTGAGGTCAAGAGCTCACCCGTCCCAATCGTTCTGTTTATTGACGAGGCCCACACCATCATCGGCGCAGGGGGGCAGGCCGGGCAGGGAGACGCCGCCAACCTTCTCAAGCCGGCCCTGGCTCGGGGAGAGTTGCGGACGATCGCCGCAACCACCTGGGCTGAGTACAAAAAATATTTTGAGAAGGACGCGGCCCTCGCCCGTCGTTTCCAGGTTGTGAAGGTTGAGGAGCCTGATGAGCCCAGAGCGGTCACAATGATGCGAGGCATCAGCGAGATGCTGGAGCGGCATCATCGGGTTCGGATCCTCGACGAGGCGATCCACGCCTCTGTCACCTTGTCGGCCAGATATCTCAGTGGTCGACAGCTTCCAGACAAATCGGTGAGCTTGCTCGATACGGCGTGTGCTCGCGTCGCCATCGGCCAGGCGGCGACTCCTGCTGAGGTTGAGGATGCCCGCCGTCGGATCGAGGCGTTGAACATCGAACTCGGCATCCTCCGACGCGACGAGGCTGCTGGCTCTCCCCATAGCGAACTTATCGCGGCTCGATCCGCAGAATTCGTCGAAGCCGAGACCCGCCTGGCCGAACTCGAGGCTCGATGGGCGGTCGAACGCGAGCGAGTCACGGAAATCCGCGAATTGCTCGAATCGATTGAACAGGCCAGGCTTGCTTCCGATTCCGAACAGAACGGGGAACCTCGTCCTGAGTCCAGCACCCCTCTCCCCGATCTTGAGATACTCCGCGCCGAGCTCGTTGCCAAGACCACCGATCTTCGGGCTCTTCAGCGTGAGTCTCCCTTGATGCAAGTGTGTGTCGATTCCGAGACCATTGCTCAGGTGATTGCTGGCTGGACCGGAATCCCGGCAGGTCGCATGATGGCTGACGAGATTCAAACGGTACTGAATCTTCATGAAATGCTTGGCCAGCGCGTTGTCGGTCAGGGGCATGCCCTTGAGGCGATCAGTCAGCGTATTCGTACGGCTCGCGCCAACTTGACCGATCCTCGCCGACCGATCGGCGTCTTCCTCCTGGTTGGCCCCAGCGGTGTCGGTAAGACCGAGACGGCTCTCGCGCTGGCCGAGGCACTCTATGGGGGAGAACGAAACCTGATTTCGATTAATATGTCCGAGTATCAGGAAGCCCATACGGTTTCGGGCCTGAAGGGTTCTCCTCCCGGCTACGTCGGTTACGGAGAGGGGGGTGTCTTGACCGAGGCAGTGCGCCGACGACCCTATAGTGTCCTCCTGCTCGACGAGGTTGAAAAAGCACACCCAGATGTGATGGAACTGTTCTTTCAGGTTTTTGACAAGGGCGTTCTCGAAGACGCAGAAGGACGCGAAATTGACTTCAAGAACACGGTGATCTTGCTGACTTCCAACGTGGGGACAGACACCATCATGCGGGTTTCTCCGGCTGGCCAGGCCACTCCTTCACCCGAAGAATTGAATGAGGCCCTGCGGCCCGATTTGCTGAACGCTTTCCCCGCAGCGTTGCTTGGACGAATGATCGTTGTACCTTATTATCCGGTTCGTGACGACGTATTACGCCAGATCACCCGGATGCAACTCGACCGGATTGTTCGTCGGATGGCAGAGAACCATGGGGCAAGCCTGGTGTATGATGATGCCCTCATCGATACGATTGTCGCTCGATGCACTGAGGTCGAGAGCGGTGCCCGAAATGTCGACCATATCTTGACTCGCAGTTTGTTACCGGAGCTTTCTCGGGCGTTGCTGGCCCGCATGGCCGAAGGCGACGCCATCCGGTCGGCTCGCGTCAGCGTGGACGAATCGGGTGCGTTCACGTATGAGATTGAGTAACGATGATTGAGTCTTTGGTTGGTTCCTGGGAAGATTTTTCGATCGGGGCCTTGCGGTCCCGATCGTCCGATCTGTCTCTGAAGTAGACCGCTCTGGTCAGGATCGCTCATGGCATCGGCACAATTCCTGGATCTCGATTCCCTTCTGACACCGATTTCCGAGGATCGACCCGCTGGAGACGACCTCCGCTGGGAAGACGAGTTTGCTCAGCTCGAGGCTGCTCGTGAGAGTGATGAAGATGCGTCGAGCCGAGATATCTATGAACGGGACCGAAAACTCGCTGATTTCGACGCTGTGATCAGCTTGGGGACGGATCTGCTCCGTGAACGAACGAAAGACCTCCGCATTGCTGCCTTCGTTGCCGATGCGCTGGCTCGTCGTTTCGGTTTGCCGGGTCTCCGAGATGGATTGATCTTAATCCGACAGATGCAAGAGCGATTCTGGGAGACGATGCACCCGGAACCTGAGGATGGTGACCTGGAACTCCGGGAGGGAGTGATCGAATGGCTCGATGGCGATCGCTCCTTGCCGTTGATTCTCCGATCCGTCCCACTGACCCACGCACTCGGCGATTTGTGCTATTCGTTCTTCCGATACAAGGAATCTCGGGATGTCGAGCAGGCCATTGCCAAGAATCCCGACCGTGCCGACGAATTCAAGGCCGAGGGCAAGATCCGTGCCGAGGATTTCGACAATGCCGTGAAAGCGACCGACGAGTCGTTCTATCGAACCCTTCTGATGCAGGTTCGAGACTGTCGGACCTCGATCGACCAGCTCAATGAAAGTCTCTCGGCTGAGGAGCACTATGGGCGCAAAGGTCCAAGGCTCTCTGCCTGCGTCTCGGCCATTGAAGACGTGAGCAAGATTGTCGAGAAGCTGGTCAAATCCCGAGGCATTACTGAGGAACCTCCCGAGCCTCCCGACGAGGTGGAGGAGGACGTCGAAGCGGACGAATTTCGAGAAGAAGAATTTCTTGAAGACGAACCGAGTGAGTCACTTCCTTTCGATGAGCCGAAACGTCCTGTACCTTCGAGCCGCTCACGGTCAAGTTCAGGACCGATTCTCGACACCTCCGATGCCCGCCGACGCATTGCGGAGGCCGCCAGGTTCCTTCAAGGGACCGATGCCTCCGACCCGGTCCCCTATCTCGTCGTTCGGGCTCTGACGATGGGAGACTTTTATCGAATTACCGGCTGCCCAAGTTCTTCCGAGTTGCCCGCGATTCCCACGGAAATTCGCCGAGAGGCCCGCAGACTTGCCGATGACCAGGATTGGGAGAGCTTACTTCAGGTTTGCGAGCGAGCTTTGGGCGAGCCTGGAGGTCTTGGCTGGCTCGATGATCATCGGTATGCCATGCTCGCGCTCGATCAACTTGGCCACGACCATGCCCGACGAGCTGTTCAAGCTATGCTCCTGGCCTGGCTGGCGGATTATCCGGACTGGCCCGAATGTGAGATGGATGACGAGACGCCTTGCGCAAGCCGGGAGACCCGGGCCTGGCTCGCCGAGCTTCAACCCACCGAGGAGCCCGAGCCCGAGGCCGAATCGGAACCCGAGCCGGAACCGGAACCTGAGCCTCCGCAAAGGCTCCCGGACAATCTGGGCTCCCAGGATCTCGCCACCGAATTCCAGGAGCCGGACCCCTGGGACCGTGCTCGAGACCTGTTCGAATCGGGCAACAACGCAGAGGCACTTTCCGTGATGGCCCGAGCGGTTCGGGAGGCTCGAACGGGTCGGGAACGGTTTCTTCGGGCACTTCAACAGGCAGAACTTTGCCTGGCAATGAATCGGCCGTCAATCGCTGGGTCCCTCTTCGACGACCTTGCTCGTCAGATCGACGAGTTCCGCCTGGAGCGTTGGGAAGAAGCCGAGCTATGTGCTCGGGTTTTCGCCGGACTCTACCGATGTGTTCGGGATGATGATCCAGAGCGAGCGAAGGATGTCTACCATCGACTCTGTCAATTTGACATTCGTCTTGCTGTTCAGCTTGGCGACAATCATTGAGGCTACCAAACTTGAATACTTTTCTTGGAACCACTCCGATTCCTAAACACATACGGGGCCGGCCCGAATGCCCAACCCCGCATGTGTTCGTGGCTCAATTCCGATCAGACGAAGGCAGGAATTACGCTAGCAAAACAATTCCTGATGTCGACTCACCCAGGGTTCTCCAAGCGATCATGGAGCCAAAGTGCATTCTTGAGCGTTACTGCGCGTAGAATGTTGGGATGATTGGAGGCGGAATAACGCTCGAGGGAATGTCGTAATTGGACTGGGGCAGATTGGGGTTGGGGGGGGCCGGAGCCTCGGGGCTGACGCGGACATCGGTCGCCGGATCCGAGGGGTCGGGGTCGGTCCGGACGTCGGAATCCCGTTCGACCGGAATTTCTTGCGGAAACTGTGGTTGAGGCTTCGGCACCGTCACGTACGAGGGGCAGACCTGGTTCATCGCGATCTCATCGATCATGCGGAAGGTCATGACACCATTAATCATGACTAGTCCGAACAGGGGCGGTTCGACCTCATACATTCCAAGCCCGTTCTCCATGCAGGCAGGTACCCCGTACTCGTTCGGCTGGCAGGGGATATTGCCGTTACGCCCGTGAGGGCATGAGACGCCCTGACCGTTGCCTCCGTTGCCTGTGACCAGTGATGGTACGGGAGGTGATGCACCTCCCATAACGGAGAAGCCGACATATTGCCAGCCTTTCAGGAATTTCCGGCCATCCACCTCGCCGAAGACAGATTCATAATATCCGATAGGAACATTCGTCCCAGCCACCACCATATCCGGGACTTCGGCCCCTGCAACGTTTTCGGGGGCTGCAGGAGGCTCAGGAGGGGCGGGAGGTGGCGGGTTCTTGCCTCCAGCACTGACCTCGACAAGGTTCCAGCCGTCTTTCAGCTTGGCTGCGCCGTTGCCACGAATTCGAAGTGCATACTCTTCGGAAAAGTCGGGAAGGAATTTCGTCTCGATCTTCACCATTCGCCCCGTCGGATCTGCCGGAGTCACAAGCAAATACGGCTTGGGTCGATAGTATCGAATTCCCGCTTGCCCAGGGCCCGGGTCCTTGATCACGTTGACACTTCCGCAACCGGGTGCAAAGGCCACAACCAGTACGAATCCGATGCACTTCCTGAGCATTGGCGTCGTCCTTTACAGTGAAGATCACCAATCGGGACGTCATCAACTAGGGTCAAGATTTCATCGGCGACATCCTGTCGACAATGATCCCACTGACCTTGACCTTGACGCCTTGAACGCAGGTTATATCGGTTGCTCTGATTGCAGTGATTGCACTTTTTTTAAGGGGTCCCCTGGTTTGAGCTTGACCTTGAATCCATCGGCTGTGCGTTTCTGGCTGATCGAGTGGAGTCTGGATTGTGCTCGAACAAAGGGCAAACTGCCTCGTGACGTGCGAGCATGCCGATGAGGGTAACTCCTCATCACAGTGTTGATCTCTTGACCGTGCAGAATGCTGGTTCCAGCGGTTCTCATGTCGACTTGAGGAGCAATCTGCCATTGGTGTACAGGTCTCGCGAGATCAGGTCTGCCGAGGGTTTTCCTTCTCCAGCCCGATCGAAATGATCGAGCGGACTACGGAAGTTGGTTTGGCACCCAACTAGGCTGTCCGGAAAAAGATCGGATGGGTGGTGAATGATCGAGTTTGCGGTGAAGTCACTCGACACATTCGATCTGCGAGACTCCACTGTGGCCCGGGTTTATCCTGAAATCTCCCAGTAAACCTTCAGCCTTCTGATTCTTTCGGAGAACGTTCATGACACTTGCACCATGTTCGCCATGGTTACTCACGATGATGGCCCTCGCGTTCCCAAACCCGGGGGAGGATCAGCCCGACGATCGAGTGATCGCCGCGGTGTCGGGGCTCGAACCGTACATCGAGGAGATCCGACAGAAGACCGGGGTGCCGGGTCTCGCGATTACCATCGTCCATAAGGATGAAGTCGTCTTCCTGAAAGGTTTTGGTGTCCGAGAACTCGGGAAGCCAGACGCGATCGACCCGGACACGGTGTTCCAACTCGCATCGGTCTCGAAGCCATTAACGTCGAGTGTGATCGCTGCCGTTGTCGGCGAAGGAATCGTGTCCTGGGACTCGAAGGTGTCGGACCTGGACCCCTCGTTCCGGTTGTATGATGACTTCGTGTCAGGCGAGGTCACGCTCCGCGACTTGCTCTGTCATCGGACCGGGTTGCCCGAACATGCAGGTGACCTCCTCGAAGATCTGGGATATTCCCGGTTTGACGTGCTTCACCGAATACGGTTCCAGAAGCCAGCAGGTCTGTTTCGAGCAAGCTATGCCTACACGAATTTCGCCTTCACTCAGGCTGGGGTGGCAACCTCGAAGGCTGTCGACACCACCTGGGAAGATCTTGCCACCGACCGGCTTTTCAAGCCGCTCGGGATGGAGCGTACAAGTTACCGGCACGCCGATTACGCGGCCGCTTCGAACCGTGCGAAGCTCCACGCTCGCGTCGATGGTCAGTGGGTCGCAAAATATGATCGCCAGCCCGACGCTCAGGCTCCAGCCGGTGGTGCAAGTTCCACGGCCCGTGATCTTTCTCGGTGGATGCGGCTCCTCATCGCCGAGGGCATTGTCGATGGCAAACTGTTGATCGCGAGAGACCAACTCGAAGAGACTTTCAAGCCGCAAGTGATCAGCACACCGGCAGCGCATTCGGCCGACCGCACCGGCTTTTATGGGCTCGGGTGGAACGTGGGCCAAGACCCAAATGGCCGGCTGACGCTCAGCCACTCTGGTGCGTTTGACTTCGGGGCCGCGACGTGCGTTTTTCTTCTTCCGGCCGAGAATCTTGGTATCGTCGTTCTCACGAATGGGGCGCCAATCGGCGTCCCCGAGGCGGTTGCATTGAGTTTCTTCGATCTGTTTGACGATGGGAAACTTGAGCGTGACTGGTTCATGACAATGACTCCTGTCTTCGAGAAGCTGTCCACGCCAAATTACGGTTTACGTGTGGATTATCAGGAGGAAGTGGTCGATCGCTCGCCGCCATTACCGACCGTGAGTTATCTTGGTCGTTATTCCAACGAGTTTGTTGGCGACGCTGTTGTTGCCGAGGAAGACAACGTCCTCATGCTGAAACTCGGGCCGGGACTGAAGGCGTTTCCACTCACGCACTTCGACCGAGATACATTTTCCTACCAACCCGAGGGAGAAATGGCTTCTGGTCTCAGCGGTGTGACGTTCCGAATCGGTCCAGACCGATTGGCAGACGAACTCACCATCGAGAATCTGAACGTGCATGGGTCGGGCACGTTGAAACGCGTGCCCCCAGGAAAGAAATGATGATGCCCTTGTCTCCGGAAGTCTCATCAGAGCCCACTTCTGTGGTTGATGAGTAATTTTATGTTCATGTGTAAACATAATCATGAAACGTGTCGATTCCAAATTTTTGATAGAACTAAGTAAGGTAATGCGATAATTCTTTAGCCGCTTTGCCATGAGATCAGGATGGCCCGGGGAGACCGACGTGGCCGACCAGAGTCAATCTCTGTATTGAACAATAATTGCCGAGTTGGTTTTGGTTGGGTGTTCGCCGTTCAACGAGCTACGGGAGTCGTACGAAACGAACTCTGATGGCGTCGTGCCAGAACCACTTCGGACCGTACATTTTCATAGGCGCGATCGTTCGATAGTGGCTACTCAACGTTGAGCGAAGCCTCTCGACATGTCCCCTTCGCTATGTCAAACTTATGTCGGAAAAGCGATCTCGACCGCTTACACTCACGGCTGTCATCGCGAGTCAACTGGAATGATGCCGAACGACCGGAGACGTCTGCTTGCCTCACTTGGTGCGATCATGGTGGGGATGTTCCATCCTCCCTCTTTCGCCCTTGGGGCGGTGGCGGACGACACCTTTCGCCAGCAAGTACTCCCTCTGCTTGAGCAATACTGCATCGACTGCCACGCAGAAGTCTATGCAGAAGCGGGGATCGTCCTGGACCGGTTCGACGATGGCACTGCTGCTGCCAAGGACGGTGAGACCTGGCTCCGTGTGCTTGATGCGCTGGAAGGCCGCATCATGCCGCCGGTCGACCTGCCGCAACCGTCGCTCGAAGAACTTGATGCAATGATCGAGTGGATTGAGCAGGACGTTCTGGCCTCTCGTCCCGATGGTATGCGTCCACCTCCGGTTGTTCTCCGCAGATTGAACCGGCAAGAGTACGACAACACGATCCGTGACCTTCTTGGTGTGAACCTTCGCCTCTCAGAGGCGTTCCCTCCGGACGAGATTGGGTTCGGGTTCGATAACGTCGGCTCGGCTCTGAATGTTTCGCCGATTCACATTGAAAAATACCTGGATGCTGCCGAGCGGGCTCTGGACGAGGCAATCGTTCTGCCCGATGTGGAGGGGTTTGCCCCCGCCGAACTCATCGGCCTGCGAACGTATCCGCTTCCGATGGACGAGCCGGTCGAATTTGAACACGCCCTGAAGCCTGGCCGCTATCTGGTGGATTTCAGCCTCGTGAGAGTTCGGATCGCTGACTCCGTGCCTCCCCCCTTGCTCGTCATTGGTCTGGGTGCGGCCGAACGTCGGGTTGAAGCGGTGCAGGTGCAAGACGAAACGGTCGTCTATCGGCTTTGGTTGACCGTCGCCGAAGGTGATTCCCTGGCTCATGTCGCATTGGCTTCGGGCCAGAGCGAGGCCGAAGTCCTCGGACCCGATGTTGTCACCGCCATTGCGGGCGGAGACCAGCGGTATGGCGATGCCCGCGGTTTGCACGTCGATTCAATGGTTGTCCGAGGTCCCCTCCCGGTCGAGCCGGAGGGGCTCCCCGAATCGCACCGTCGACTCCTTTCTTGCACTCCTCGCTGTGCACATCATTCAACGATGGATTGTGCCCGACAAGCGATCGCTCTGTTTGCCGAACGGGCCTTCCGGCGTCCGGTCCGACCCGGCGAGGAGGAGCGGCTTCTTGAGATGTATCGTTTGGCCTACGACCGCGGCGAGAGCCACGAACGCGCCCTTCAAGTCGCAATGACAACGGCTCTTGTGTCCCCCCAATTCCTCTACCTCGTCGAGCCGGAAGAGTCGCTCGAAGATCGACCGCTCGACGCCTTCGAACTGGCCAATCGACTCTCCTACTTCCTCTGGAGCAGCATGCCTGATGACGAGCTCTTTCGCGCTGCCCGAGAGGACACGCTTCGCAACGATCTGTCTCGACATGTCGATCGGATGCTCGACGATCCTCGATCCGAGGCGTTTGTCGCGAACTTCGTGGGACAATGGTTGCAGCTTCGAACACTCGCGGGAGCTTCTCGGGACGAATCGCTCTTTCCCGAGTTCGACGACGCCTTACGCAACGCGATGCGAGAAGAGACGGAGCATTATTTCGCCTCAATCCTTCGAGAAAATCGCAGCATCCTCGAATTGCTCGACTCAGACTACACCTTCGTCAACGAAGACCTGGCGCGCCACTACGGAATCGAGGGAATTTCGGGTGCGGAGTTTCAGCGGGTTGCGCTTAGGGACCGCAATCGGGGTGGGATCTTGACGCAGGCGAGTGTTCTGACACTGACCTCGAATCCGAATCGGACCTCCCCGGTCAAGCGGGGTCAGTGGATTCTGCAACAGATCCTCGGAACACCTCCCCCGCCCCCTCCTCCCGGCGTGCCTGAGCTGGATGAAAATCCTCAGGCGGCCGAGGATGCTTCGCTTCGCGAACGTCTGGAACTTCACCGGACGAATCCTGAGTGTGCGTCGTGCCATCGTCAGATGGATCCCCTTGGCTTTGCCCTGGAGAACTACGACGCAATCGGTCGCTGGAGGTCCACGGACGGCGAATTCCTGATTGATCCCTCGGGAGAGTTGCCTGGAGGGATAACCTTTGCGGACGCCGGAGAACTGAAGCGAGTGCTCACCTCCACCTCGACCAAAAAGTTCGCCAGGACGCTTGTCGAGAACATGATGACCTATGGCCTCGGCCGTGGCCTCTTGCCCGACGATTATCCCGAAGTCGAAGCGATTCGGGAGCGACTTGTCGCCGACGACTACCGGATTCGCGCGATCATTCTCGGAATCGTCGAAAGCCGGGCCTTCCAGTACCGAGGTGTCGCCGAATAAATCAATCGTGTGGGTCGATCGTCGCGACTCTCGGGTCTTGGGGCGATCGGACATTCTGACACACAATCCGTATCCGTTTCCGAGGGACATTGACATGGCGATTCCGATGGACCGACGGACGATGCTCAGAGGGATGGGGGCAGCACTTGCCCTGCCCTGGATGGAGAGCCTTCCCGCCGTCGCAAGCTTGGCCAGCCTGGTGAAGGATGGACCTCCCGTCCGGATGTGCTACTGGTACGTCCCCAATGGGGTGCATCTGCCGGCCTGGTTCCCGGAGCGGCCAGGGACCCTGGTCAATCTTCCTGAAACGCTCCAGCCGCTCTCATTCGCTCGCCAGTATCTCAACTGTTTCCACGGTCTGACGCATAATACGGCGCTGACCAACGGCGACGACGAGGGGTGCGGCCACGGCCAGGGTGCCGCGAGTTTTCTCACGGGAGCCCAGGCGTACAAGTCCCAGGATGCCGTTCGTGTCGATATCTCGGCGGATCAACTCTACGCTAGGCACGTCGGCAACCAGACTCGCCTGCCTAGCCTCGAACTCGGCTGTGAAGCCGCCCGGTCGGGCAATGCCTTCGGATATAGTGGAACCTACAAGACCCATATCTCCTGGCGCACCTCAACCTCGCCCGCTCCTTACGAACTCAATCCGAAACTCGTGTTCGACCGCCTGTTCACTGACGGTAGTGAACGCCTGACCCGATCGACCGTTGCCGATCGCGATTTCTACCGCCGGAGCATCCTCGACTACGCGCTTGACGACGCCCGTCGGGTTCGCAATCGGGTCTCCTCGGCCGACCGCCTCAAGCTCGATCAGTACCTCACGGGCGTTCGAGAGGTTGAGCGGCGGATCCAGAACGCCTCCTCGGCAGATCTTTCCGGTACTGACTTCGAGCGGCCCTCGGGCATTCCGAGCGACTTCGACGAACACCTCCGCCTGATGTGCGACCTCATGGTCCTGGCCTTCCAGACCGATAGCACCCGCGCTTCAACCTTCATGGTCACGAAGGAGGCGACCGATCGGAACTATCCCTGGCTTGGTTTCACCGACGGGCACCACGAGCTTTCGCACCACGGCAACGACGAGGAAAAGCACCGGAAGCTCCGGGAAATCGACCGCTATCACATCTCGATCCTTGCCTACATGATCGAGAAGATGATGGACGTCGAAGAGTCCGACGGCTCGAACTTGCTCGATAATTCGATGATTCTCTTCGGAAGCGGGATTAGCGATGGCGACCGCCACGACCACGTCAACTTGCCCGTCATCGTGCTGGGCAAAGGGGGCGGGGCGCTCCGTACTGGCCAGTACCTGAAGTGCCGCCCTGAGACGCCCATGTCCAACCTCTTGCTTTCGATGCTCCAGGGAGCCGGCGTGCCGGTCGATCGTTTCGGCGATAGCACCGAGCCGCTGCCAGGACTGTTGGCCTGATCAAGCTGTCCACTCGGCGGGACGGACGAGGTAGGCCCTCCCGCCGGAAATTTCATTGCACCGGAGGATGATTGTGCGTGCTCGATTCTGGATGACGCTCTACACAGTCGTCGCCTCAAGTGTGATCGGCACGACCTCCCCGGCTTCGGTTCAGGAGCGCCCCACCGCCGACCGTGTGAATTCCTGGATTGCGGGACTCAACGATCCCAATGTCGAGGTGCGACGGGCCTCGGCCATTGCTATCCGCGAAGCCGATCCTGAAACCCGACTGGTCGCCTTGCCGGCGATGATCAATGTCCTGATGGAGGAAAAGGACGGCCAGGTGCGACTCCCCGTCTTCGACGCCGTGACCGATCTGGGTCCTGACGCCGCTCCTGCCGTGCCCGCTCTGCTCCATGCGCTGCACACTCCGTTCGGTGATCGTAGGATGGAACAGACGCACCAGGATTTCCGAGCCGCCCTTGCCTTGGCGAGCGTCGGAAAGGCGGCGGTCGAGGGGCTTCGCGAAACTCTGAGCGATCGCAGGGAGAATGTTCGAGCAGAAGCTGTGATGGCCCTTGGCCGGATCGGCCCCGATGCCTCCGCCGCGATCGCTGACCTGATCGCGTTACTCGGGGACCCCAGCGACCGAATCGGACACGAGGTCTCGGTTGCCCTCGGCAGCATCGGCCCGGAGGCCGTCGGGCCCTTGATCGCTGCGGCCGAGCATGCCGACACCGTCGTTCGTGCCCGATCGGTCGAGGCCCTTGGACACTCGACTGCGATTTCCTCCGGAGGTCGGGTACTTGAGGTCCTCCTTCTTCGGGCCGACGATCCGGCCGCTGAGGTTCGTGCTCGGGCAGTTGAGGCCCTTGGCGGATCTCCTGCGGACGGCTCAGCCCTGGCGGATGTTCTCGGTCGTAGCCTTCGGGACGAACAGGATGAGGTTCGGGGCGCGGCGGTCCATCTGCTTTCCAGTCGGCCAGAATTGCTCCGGCAACTCATTCCGCTTTTTGATTCTCTGCTCTCGGACGCCAATGAAGGAATCGCATGGCATGCGGCGTTTCTCCTGCACCTTCTCGGCCCTGAGGCGGCTCCGACACTGCTTAACGCTCTGGGACGTGAGACGAGTCAGGTCGATCAAATCGCCAAGGCTCTGGGCTTGATCGGTCGCCCGATCGGCGGGCTACTCATGGAAGCGACCGAGAATCCGAACCCTCGAACCCGTCGAGGCGCGGCCCTGGCCCTGGGCCGGCTCCGGCCTCCAGCCCCTGGCTCTGTGTCAAGGCTAATGGCAGGCCTGGACGACCCCGATCCCGAGGTCCGTACGGCGTTTCTCCATGCCATCGGAGAGCTTGGTCCGAGAGGCGTTGACGCGCTCCCCGCCGTTCGCAGCTTGCTTCGTGACGAATCCGTGGCGATCCGACTCGAAGCCATCGCGGTCGTGCATCGTCTCGCTCCGAAAGACGATCGACTGCCTGGCGAACTGGCATCGATCCTCAATGATGACGATCCTCGGGTCCAACAATCGGCCATTGAGATCCTCCGATCACTCGGCCCTGCAAGCCGCCCTGCCCTGCCCAAAGTGATTGAGAAGCTTCAAGGCCCGGACCCCAAGGTCCGCATCGCAGCGGCGGAGCTGATCGCCGCTCACGGCCCGGCCGCGTCCGAGGCGGTGCCCGCGCTCGGAGCAATGCTCGAAGATCCGAACTCGGAACTCCGAGTTATTGCCGCGCAGACCTTGGCGACGCTGGGCTCAGCGGCACAGCCGATGGCGGCTCTCTTGATTCCCATGCTGGATGACACGAATGCCAGGGCCCGAGAGGCGGCGGTTCTGGCCGTTGGAAGCCTGGAGCTCGATGCGGACACCCTTCGGCCGCATCTCGTCAGAACCCTCCGCGATGAGGATGCTGATGTCCGCGATGCTACCCGTCGCGCGATTCAGCGACTCGGTCCGGAAGGCGCGCTCTTTGTCCCTGATCTCATCTCGCTCGCCGCACTCGAATCGGATCGCCGATCTGTCGAACGCTCACTCCGACGATTCGAACGAACAGGGCCACTGGAAGGTTCGATCCCCGAACTGATCGATCTCCTGGAGCATCAGGAGGAAGCCGTCCGCCTCCTGGCGATCAAGTTCCTGGGCCTTGGAGGCGTTGCCTCCAGAGAGGCGATCCCTTCTCTAGAACGATTGCGAGACGACCCCAGCCCCGAGGTCCGTGAGCAGGTCGAAGCCGTCCTTGGTCAGATCACCCCTGAACCCTGATTTCTCCAAAGACCTCTTCGACTCACGCCCCGTCCGACTCCCTGCTGCCCATCGGGCCTCTTTCGGCGGAGGAGTGCCGGCCGCACACCGCGTCCGTTCTCTCGAACCTCTGGAACATTGGGTCGAGTTTTTCTGTCTGTCCGCTGGTCCTGAGGTGGAGAAGCGGGTCTGGAACGATCGTTCCACGCCTGGATCTTGTGTTCCCTCACCTCGGACCCTTAGGCAAGCGGAAGAAGAGGCAGAGGCTCGCGTGGCACGACGCCTCTCGGAAAGGACCCCTTAATCCTGGGAGATCACGATGCATCGAAGAGGATTTCTTACGACCTCGGCCGCTCTCGCAATGGCAGGGACGACGGGACAGGTCCAGGCAGGAACGGAGAACGTCGCATCTTCCAGCGCAATCGGCCATCGAGAGCCTGACCCGAAGATCTCCCGAGCACGAGATGTTGCGCTTGGGCTGATAAAACCGACCCGTAAAGAGCTGGAGCACGGGTTGAGACTTCACGCTGAATCGCTCGTCTTCGATGCCTACGGCTTCGCACCCCGTGCTGCCATCGACGGCGAGGCCGTCCGAGCCGCAGTCGAGGCCGGTGCCTCGGACATCGAGGTGCAGGATCTCATGGAAGAGATGTCCATGACCCACCCTGTGATCAACCCGAACAAACAGGCTGACTTCGAAGCTGCCTGGAAGGCCTCGGGTGTTACCTGCATCTTCCAGAACGCCGGAGAGGAAGGACAAGACCCACTTCGCCTCATAAAGCGACTTGCCCGCTTCACCTACCTGACCGACATGCTCCCCGAGACGCTCCGACGCACAGCCTCCCCCGAGGACATCGTCGCTGCCAAGGAGCAAGGGAAACACTGTCTTTACCTGACAGGCAACGGCGTCCCTCTCACACAGCAGTGGGTTTCGGTCCAGGACGAGCTGAGATATGTCCGAATCTTTTTTCAGCTCGGCATACGGATGATGCATCTGACGTACAATCGCCGCAACTTGATCGGCGATGGATGCGCCGAACCGTCCAACGCCGGCCTCAGCGATTTCGGGCGGGCCGTCGTTGCCGAGATGAACCGCCTGGGAATCATCCCCGATGTTGCCCACAGTGGTTGGCAGACCAGTCTGGAGGCGGCGCAGGTCTCAGATTGTCCGGTTGTGGCGAGCCATACCACGTGTCAAGCATTGCACAACCATATTCGATCGAAGCCCGACAACGTGATCCGAGCGATCGTCGACACCGGCGGCTACATTGGGATCTGCTGCATTCCCCGATTTCTGGGTGGCAAGGGAGACATCACCGCCTTTCTCGATCACGTCGACTACGCCGTTCGGCGCTTCGGTTCGGACCATGTGGCCATCGGCACCGATGTCGCCTACACCTCGCGAGCCTCAGCGGCCGAAAACCGCAAAATCCCATCAAGCGGTCGTCGCCGCGACCGTTGGGAAGCTCTTTGGCCCGACGATCCCTTCGTGACCACTCCCGAAGCGATCGAGAGCCTCTCCTGGACCAACTGGCCGCTCTTCACGGTTGGTCTGGTTCAGCGTGGTCATTCGGACGACGACATTCGCAAGATTCTCGGCGGCAACGTTCTCCGAGTGGTGCGCGAGGTGTTCAAGCCCTCGTTCAACAAACCTGAAAACAGAGGCTGATCGCCGATCGAATACCAATTGCAGCAATTACTGACCGTTGCGCAAAGAAGGTCAAACTTTTTCTGGTAGAATCGCGGGATGGAATCCAGCGACGTCGTGTCTCGAAGTTGGCGTGAATGGCGGAGGTTGCGGGCCGTGCAACTGAAGCAAGAAGGCTGGTATCAGCGGAACATCGCCGAAGCCCTCGGCATCGCCGAGGCGACGGTGAGCCGGTGGCTGGCCCGCGCCGATGAAGATGGCATCGAGTCCCTCATGGCTCATCCGGGGCAGGGTCATCCCTCGGATCTCTCGCCGGCGCAGCGGGATCTGATCCCCGAACTCCTCTGGCATGGACCGGAAGCGTACGGGTTCCGGGGCCAGGTCTGGACCTGCGCCCGAGTGGCAAAGGTGATCGAATTGGAATTCGGAGTCGCTTATCACAAGGGGCACGTCTCCCGCCTGCTCAAGGAGTTGCACTGGACACCTCAGACGCCGATTCGCAGGGCCATCCAACGTGATGAGGCCGCCATCGAGCATTGGCGGTGCGGGGTTTGGCCGGAGCTGCTGAAGCAGTCTCGAAGAGAGCGCCGAGTGCTGGTTTTCGTGGACGAATCCGGGTTCTATCTCTTGCCCGGCGTGGTCAAGTCCTATTCCCCCGAGGGCCAGACGCCGGTCCTCCGGGAAAAACTGACGCGTGATCACCTCTCGGTCATGGCCGGCATGACGCCGCAGGGCAAGCTCTATACCCTGGCGCGGCAAGAGTCGCTTTCCGGGTTGCACAGCATCGAATTCCTCGTGCATCTGGGACGCGTGGCCGGGAGGCGACTGCTAGTGATCTGGGATGGATCTCCGATCCATCGCCGAGCCGAGGTGACGCAGTTCGTCTCGGAGACGCGCGATGCGGTTCGGCTGGAGGTCCTGCCGGGCTATGCCCCTGACCTCAACCCGTGGGATGAAGGGGGATGGCACCACCTCAAGCACGTGGAGATGAGGAACCTGGTCTGCCGAGACTTGGAGGAGTTGCACGAGCAGTTCCACTGCGCCATCGGACGCGTTCGGCACAAACCTCAATTGATCCGATCTTTCTTCGCTCAGGCCGGATTGGCGATCGAAAAAGTTTGAGCTTCTTTGCGCAACGGTCAGTAAAGAAAGTCAGCGACCTGTCGAGGCAAATGAATGACTGCACCAGTTCCTGTACGAGCAGTTCCAGCCAAATTGCTACAACCACACGGCCACAAGACTCACGCTCACACAAGAGCCACCGAAGAGAGTCGAACTCTTAACCCCCGCTTTACGAAAGCGAATCGGAATATGGACGATCGCTTGCGTTAAGTGGTTGCGGCTCTTGGGTTGGGCCGATCCCGGCCGGTCGGGGCCTCCTTCGCGAAATACCTCAAAATCCATAGTTTTCCGCCGCTACGGAACGGATTCCGTATCGGATTCTATACCATGTCGGCGGCCGGACGGCTACCTGTCGTCCCGCGTCACAGGGGATCGACCACCATCCGTCTCGGGCCCCCTCGGAGTCGAGTCTCGACGATTCGGGTTTACGGCCCGCTCCAGACGATGACTGAGCGGTCCGAACCGCACCTGAGCAAGCTGGCCGTCGCCGCTCTGGCCCCGCGGCTCGGCACTTCGGTTGAGCGGCCGGAACCGATCCGCACGCCTCAGGCATTTGGCGGGGTTGACACATAGGAGGTTGACAGGACCATGCTTGTTTCAACAAGCATGCCGACATCGGGGATGCCAACCTATCCGAACCGGAGGGCTCGACTGAAGGAAGGGGACCAGAGAGTTCGCCCAGGGGTGGCTCCGAAGAACAGGATTGAAACGGCACCTGTGCCCCCGGGGCCGTCGACGAGTTTGCCGTGCAGGAGTCAGCAAGGTCGATTCCGTCACCGTAAGGGATCGCGACCTACCTCTAACTCCGCTTGGTGATAATCCATTTCCGGAACCGGCTCTCCCCGGACTGCCTCGAGCCAAGCCATCAGATACGGATCGCCCCAGGTCAAGAGTCTTACGCCCTCCTTGCCTGGGTGGTCAACGCCGGTCGCGTCGGTGGTGGGTCCGGTGGGGGGATGACGGTCGGCCACCTCGCCGCTGAACGTGCCCAGTAGCTCCTCATTGCTGCCAATGCCCAGGTGGGGCGGCGCGTACGCCCAGGTGATCGACAGGCAGCCGACCGCGCCGTCCGCGGCCAGGTGATCTGTGTCGGGCTCGGGCACGCTCCGGATCTGCATGCCAGGGGCGGGGTGCTGGAGGCACCAGTACGCCAGTTCCGCTTGTGTGGCCGGCGGGTCGGCCGTTGCGGCCGACCCGGAGCCCTCCAGGTCCGGGGATAGGTCCTCGATGGCCGCTGCGACTGCCGGCGCCTGGCGGTTCCTCGCCGCCTCCAACTGCCGCAGGGCCTCGGCCCGCTCGATCTCGCCCTGGGCCAGCTTCCGGAAGATGCTTGGCATCTCGGCCAGGATCGGCTGGAGCGGGCCGACGACGTCCTCGAACACTCCAATGCGGTCCTTCAGCGTCCAGTAGGTGTCTTCTTCAATGGTGCCCGTCAGGTAGAGGTTGGAGACTAGCACCACCTTCGCAGCCTGCCCAATGCGGTCGATCCGACCGATTCTCTGTTCAACACGCATCGGATTCCACGGTAAGTCGTAATTGACCAGGGCCGAAAACTCTTGCAGGTTCAGGCCCTCGGAGGCGGCGTCGGTCCCCAGCAGGATGTCGATGGCGCGGGTGTGGCTCTGCTTGCATCGAGCCTTGACCTCCGCCTTGTCGACTGTGTGCCACGCGTTCGTGGATGCGTCCCACACCTCGCCGCCGCGGCCCGAGTAGCAGGCCATGCGCGCGCCGTACCGCGCGATCAGCTGGTCGCGGATGAAGTCCAGGGTGTCGAGGTACTGGGTGAAGACGATCACCCGGCGGCCGCGGTCGAGCAGATCATCCAGCCGGGCTGCGAACTCGCAGAACTTGCTGTCCTTGTCGATCTGGTGCAACTCGAAGATGTAGTCCTGCAGGTAAAGCCTTTCCTCCTCGAGCTTCTGCCGGCGATGCGGGTCGGCACGCAGTCTCAGCAGCCGCTGGCGTTCACGGTCGAGGGCAGCCGCGGCCTCGGCCTCGTCCTCGTCCTCCTCGCCCTCGCTCATCGTCCTCTGAAACTGTGCGGCCTCGTCCATGACGGCCAGGTCGCGTTGGACGGCGGCGATCAGGTCGCGCCGACGCTCCAGGCTCTTGCGGAACGCGGCGAAGGAGCTGGCCAGCCGCTTGCGGAAGACAGCCATCAGGAAGCCGACCCCGCTCCGTTCGTCGGGCTCGACCTCGGCCAATCGGTAAAACTGGCTGCATAGCACGTCGATGCGGCGGTACAGGGCCTCCTCGGCTGGCGACTGGAATGTCACCGGCACGTCCTCGGGCCGCCGGTCGGCCAGCCCGGCGTGGAGCAGGCCCCGATCGCGGTAGGCCCTCAGGGTCTGTCGGGTGTGGCGGAACATGTGGACGGCCAGCGGCGTCTGCCGGGCCAGGTACGGTGTCATGCCCTCGGCCTGTTGCGGCAGCAGCCCTTGCATGGCGAGGGCCAGGCCCGATCCGTTGGAGCGGATGCGCTGCACCAGGCTGCGCCATTGGAGGCCGGTCCAGTGGGCCGGGACCTCGTCCGGCGACAGGTCCGGTGCACCGATCTCGACCGCCCGCCGGGTCATCGTCACCACCTCGGCCCGGTCGCCCTTCGCGGAGGCGAAGCTGCGCAGACGGTCAAAGAAGAGCTCGAACTCGTGGAGGTCGGCCCACGGCCCCCATCGGGGGTCGTCCACGCCGGCCAGCAGCAGCAGGTCATGCACCTCGTGGGCGGCCAGTTGCATCGGGGTCGCCGTCAACAGCCACAAGCATCGGAACAGGTGGAGCCGCCTCATCTCCTGCAGGAGCTGAAGCAGCAGGTTGGGCTCATCGGCCCCGAAGACTCGGCGGCGGGCGGCGTGCGCCTCGTCGATTACGACCGCGTCCCAAGGCCGAGCCGACAGCACGCTGCCCATCCGCTCCTGGCGGGCGATCAGGTGCCGGCTGACGATCACGATGCCCTCCTCGGCCCAGGGGTCCTCCGACCGCCTCACTCGGCCCCCGACGTCGTGGAGCATCTGGCCGTCATAGAACCAGGCCGTCAGGGCGAACTTCTCGCGCAGCTCCTCCATCCACTGCCGGACCAGGCTCCGTGGCGCAATGATCAGGACTCGGCCCAGCTCCCTCTTCAGGATAAGCGACCGGAGGACGAGGCCCGCCTCGATCGTTTTGCCTAAACCAACTTCATCGCAAAACAGGTACGAGCGGGGGAACGAGTCGACTGCTTGCTGGCTGATCCGGGCCTGGTGGGGGAACGGCTCGAACGGCTTGCCGTCGACCCAGATGGGGGCGAGCACAAGCGCTTCGCCGCCCGGCTTGGTCGGTGCGTCCAAGAGCCACTGGGCGGCGATGCGGTCGCGCAGGTCGGCGGACTGGTCCGGCTCGACACGCTGCATCGGATCGCGGCGGGGAGGGCCGTCCGGTGAGGTGAACGCGGCGAGGTGCTCGCGGACGGCCTGAGGTAGCGGCAGCACCAATAGGCCGGGATCCTTGCGATTCCAGATTGCCTCGAACCGGGCCTGGGCGACCTGGATGTCCTCGGCGTCGAGGGGGTTGAACCAGCTCCGCTTGACCTCGAATTCCTCGCGGTTGCGTGTCCAGGCGGCGCTGGTCTCATTGACCGAGCCGCTGAAAGCGATGACGTTGTCATCGCCGTTGGAGAGGATGCCGACCTTCGGATGGAACAGCCCCCCGCCTTGGCCGGGGTAAAGCGGCTGCCCGGAGTGGTCGAGCGGCAGGGCGATCCTAACCTCCAGCAGCCCGGAGGCCACCATCCAGGAGAGCGTCCCCAGGCGGTCGCGGGCAATCTGGTCGGCCTCCGGCTTCCAGCCGATCGGGAGGCCGAGCCGGCGGCACTCGGCCTCGGTCGGCTCCAGGCGCCGCAGGGCGGTCCGCTCCAGGCTCTCGTAGAGCAGGTCGATGCCCCGGTGGTACGCCTCGATGTCTTCGTCGCTCCAGGTCGTGCCGGTGATCAGCCGCATCGGTGGCCGTCCTGGGAGGGCGTGCCGCCGGACGTTGGCGATGAACGCGCTCAGGCCGGCGGCGATCTGCACGAGGGCCGACGAGTTAAAGTAGCCCGATTGCCGGTCGTAACGGGTCGCGGCACCCAGGACGGGCAGGTAGAACTCGTTGACGAGCTGACCCGCCTGGCCGGCGTAGTGCCTTCTCAAGGAGTTGAGGTCGCGGAAGCTCATGCGTCATCCCCGCCAGTCGCGCAGGACCAGGTCCCAGCCGCGGCGGGCCTCGGTCGTCGCCACCTTCCAGGGGTCGTCGTCCTTCCGACGGCCGAATGCCTGCTCCATCAGGTGGAGGGTAACGGCATAGGACCCTCGGAACTCGGGCATGTCGCCGTAGCCGCTGGTTCGCAGCCACTGCTTGAGCGGCTCGACGCCGCGGTGCAGCTCGTCGCCGCCGGCCAGGAGCGAGACGGCGTTCCACACCGCCGCGCCCAGGAAGTTGGGGAACTTTCGCTCTTCCCAGACGTCGGCCTCGCGGGCTGCGCGGCCTCGGGCTATCCTCTCGCCCGATTGCAGGCGGGCGAGCAGGGCGAGGTCCACAGCCTGCGGCGGCTTTAGGTAGAAGAGGTCCGATTCCGACTCGATCAGCTTGAGCTTCTTGAAGGTGTCCGGCTCGATGTCGAGCGACTTGGACAGCTTGCGGACGTCGTCGCTGTCGGCCACGTCGCCCTGGAACGTGTCGAGCCAGAGCCAGAGGGCCTGGGTATTCCGGTCGGCAATGTCGGGTGCGAATCCCTCGACCATCCCGCCGACCTTCTCGGGCAGCTCCTCGGTCAGGATCTGTTCCAGCCGGAACTGGCCGACGGCCCGGTATGCCCGTTCCAGGGCCTCGGTCAGGTCGACCGGGCGGCCGGCCATGTCGGTGATGGGCCAGTGCCGCCCCACCTCGCCCAGCGCCGGCCCGAGGGCGGACAGGTACAGGTCGGTGCCGGCGATCCCCTGGGTCTGGAAGTGCTGGGCCGCGTTGCGGGCGACGGTGCCAATCCGCTCCTGCACCCGGCCCCAGTTCCCGGTTACCTGCCCGGCGTCCTGGCGCGGCAGGCAGAGCAGCAGGACGGTGCTCCGGGCCGCGTCGAGGCCGCGGATGTTGAGGCTGCTCTCGGCCTCGGTGTGGATGGGGATCGAGGTGCGGATCTCGAAGCCGGCCTCGATGAGCGCCTTACCAAGCGCCCGCCAGGCTTTGGTCATCTTGTGGTTGAACATGACGACCATGCGGCCCGCCGGGTGCAGGAGCTGCTTGGCCCGGCGGAAGACGGCGGCCATCTTCCCCTCGTAGAACTGTTCCGCACGTTCGGCGGCGGTGAGCGGCACGTGACCGGCCAGCTCGGCGGCCCGCCGCCTCCGCTCGGCGACGGGCAGCTTGCGGCCGTTCTCCCCCCTCGCGTCCGCCAGGGACTCCAGCCCCCGGTCGAACCGCTCCTGCCAGGCAACCTGCTCCCGTTCTGCCTCTTGCTTCCAGCGGACAGCGTTAGCAACCGCCTCGCGGTTCGTCTCGGCCAGCTCCTCGCGGAAGAGATGTTCGAGCCCAGGCCAGTCGCCCAACGCCCGCTTGAGCCAGACATAAAAGAAGTTCGACAGCTCGGCGTACTGGACGTTGTTGTAGTAAGGGGGGTCGACGCAGATGAGGTGGACCGTGCCGGGGGCCGGCATCTCCAGGGCGGCGGCGTCGTTGCAGGTGACGGTCGGCACGATCACTTCGGGGCGCAGGTGCACCTCGCCGTTCGCCTCGAGGGCTGCCCCCGCCGTATCGAGGCCCTCCTCGAACTCGTCGTCCAGTTCGTCGTCATCGGCCTCTCCGTTTCCATCCAGCTCTCCTGGATCGCTCTCCAAGGGGACGGCTGCGCCGTGGATCAGCTCTGCAAGTTCACCGTAGACACTGGCAACCTGGCCCGATGCGAACGCGAACAGCTCTTTCGACCCCTCGATCTCGCAGAAAGCCGGCCTGAACGCGAAGTCGTGCCTCGAAAAAGTGTGCATAGGCGCGTGGCTCCCAGTGTGCCAGAACGTATTCACACTGTTGTAGTCCACCACCTTGCCCAACATCAGTGCGAGGTAGACAGCGATGGCCTCGGCCTCCTGGGCCGGGAGTTCCGACCGAGCCTTGTCGCTTGCTTTGAGTATTTCCTCCAGGATCGTGAGAGTGACTAGGAGCTGTCGCGGTGTAAAAAGATCACGCCAGCGCGTCATCCCATAGTCTCTAGGCCGACGATCCTCCATGACCTCCGGCACTTCTTCTGTGGGGATGAGATTCGTCCAATGAGAATCGCTATCGACAGATACTTTCAGTGCTGCTTGAACTGCCGCATGGTCCGACGGCGTTGGTGTGCGAAAGTGCCAAACGTGTCGTACACGTAGATCCCCATTGCGGTAATGGGCGTTGACCGGCACCCGGCATGAGATGGCATACAACTGAGACTGCAATCCCCCAGGAGTCTGGCGGGCAGTCCTCTTTACCGTGTCGCTGTCGATCACCGAGCCGCAGCGTGGGCAGATTGCATTTCCGTCACGGTAAGTAACCGTGTTGGCTGGATCGAAGGACTCCGCCGCATCAAAGCGTGGCCAACGGCAGTCTTGCCACGAACCGCGCGGAACAATGCGGAAGCCGCATTCATGCTGTCCGGCGGATGTCGGCACGATGGGAAAGATCGCCAGATGTTCTTGCGAAGGCCCCTTTCGAGAAAGGGTCAGGTTCGTCGAAAGCGGGATCTGCAGGCCGCACTTGGTGCAGGGGAAAACGCGCATCCAGAGATATGTGGTTCTCTTAATCAGGGATTCGTCCCCTGGCTCGACCTTGACGACTTGACCTTTCAGGAATTTTCGCTGCGCAACCGCCTCGACGTCTTGCCACCACGAAGATGACGGGTGCGATGGGAAGAACTTCTGGAGTCGGTCGAGCGCTCCCCGTCGTACCATCTCGGCATAGCGAACCACTTGGGGCTGGATCTGTCGCCCGAAGCGAGCCGTGTACTCCAGGGTTCCTTTGAGAACCAAGCTGGCAACGGGGTTCAGGTCGTTCGCGTAGACCTTCGCGCCGTAGCGGACGGCTTCCAGCGGGATTGAACCGCCACCGGCCATGAAGTCGAGGACGTTGACGGGCTCTGTCGGGGAGAGACCCAGGTAGTTCCGAATCTCCGCGAGCAGGTGCTCCACGAGCCCGCTGTGCGGGTTCAGGGCGAACGCACGAGGATGACGATATCCCCAGGTCGATCCGAGGACGATTTTCTGGCCATCGCCTGCCGACTCCGCCAGGGCGATCCTGTTGTATGCCCTCGCGACATCCGCTGTGACCCCAAGGGCCTTCAAGAAATCTCTATGGGACTTGGCAAGGTGAGTTTCAGGCAAGTTGATGAGTTCTCGATAGAAAGCGTCGAACTTGCGATACTTCGCCGGGACACCCCTCAGGTCCGCCTCTGTAGGCTCCTCGATATCCGCGGGCAGTATCTCTGGCGGGAGGTCCACGTCATGAGGGAGTAGGCCCGCCACGATTGCCGCGCGGCAAACGGTCGGAGCACGCCGTGCCCACCAAATATGCAAGCGGTTCTGGGGTGGCCGGAGCGAGTTGTTGTCCCGCTGGCATTCGGCGGACAGCGAGGCGCAAGGCAGCCCGGCCTCCATCAGCGACGGCTTCGTCTTGGTGAACGTTTGGGTCATGGCACTCTCACCGACTCGATGTTGTCCGCTTCTTCGCACGCGATCTGTTCTTGCCCTCGGCAGGTCCCGCAGCCGCAACCTCCGACGCGTCGATGTCGAATAGAGTTGGCCCAACAGCACCCTTGCCGTTCTTGCGGCCCCGAACCGTCCTGACCGCCGGCCCCTCGTCGGGCTGCTCGTAAGTCAGCAGGGTCCGCAGGGCTGCCCGCCCCGCCTGCTGGCGGTAGCCGTAGAAGCACAGCGTGAACCAGTACAGCACCACCTCGGAGGGCAGTTCGAGCAGCCCCGAGCGGAACATGGCACGCTGCGCCGGCCGTGTCAGGTAGCGGGCCGAGGTGAAGGCCAAGGCCAGCCGCATGCCGTCGGCGTGCCGGAGCCACCGCGCCGGGGTGCCGGGGCGGAAGTCGCACGCCGCGATCGGGCCGGGGTCCTCGGCCTCTTGCAGGAACGGGTCGGACAGCTCCCGCAGCCACTGGATCGTCTCGGGGGACGCCGACGAGCCCATGACCTTGGCGTCGGCCTCCCGCGGCAGCCGGCCGGGCATGTTCGGGAACAGGTGCAGCTCCCAGATCTGCCCGCGCCTGGCCTCCTGCCGCACCCTCAGCCGGAATCGCTCCATCACGCATCCCCCGCCCTGCGCGGCCGCACGGGCACCAGCCGGACCTCCATCTGGCCCTGGCCGGCGTTCATCATAGCATCTCGGAAGGCGCACAGGGCCGCGTCGTCCACGGCCGGCGGGTCGGCGAACTTGAGCCCGACGGTGATCGTCACCTGCAACTCACCCTGGCCCCCGCGGAACGGCCACAGCGGGGCCAGCAGGTCCCTCAGCGCCTCGAAGCGGCCCTCGTAGGTCACGTTGACCGCCTCGGTCTTCCCCTCGACGACCCGCTGCCCGTTGGCGACCAGGGTCGCATGCACCTGCGCCGCCTTCGGCCGGTCGGCCCAGGCCACCCGCAGGGTGTTGTCGAAGCTCTCGCGGTCCTCGACGCTCAGATCCAGCTCGGCGATCCGCACGTTGCGGGCGGCCGCCAGGGCGTCCCAGGCGGCGGTGAGGGCCTCGCGCGGCGTGCCGACCTGCACGACCGGCTGCGGGCCGCGGCCCGGCCGCAGGTCGTCCAGCTCGTGGGCAAGCGGCGATGCCGGGTCGACCAGCGACCAAGCCGGGCCGACCACTATCTGCGGGCCGGGGCTGTCGTCGCGGATGAAGTAGGTCTCGTCGTCCCCCTTTCGCCACGCCGCCCAGGTGCCGTCTCGGACGCCATCGCGGAGGGCCGTCTCCAGTCGGGGCCGAGTCAGGTCCGCCCAGACGTTGCGGGCGTATCTCTCGAGGTCCTCGGTCGATAGCTCGGGCGTGTTCGCCGGCCAGCAACGCTCCCTCACGTTGGCCGGCGTCAGCGGCAGCGACTCGGGGCCGGGCTCGCCGTCGTCCGGCTTCTTCTTGCGTGGGTAGATGCCCTGGTCGAGCGCGGCCTGGTAGGTCCAGAACTCGACGGAGTCCTCAAACCGCGGCGTGCCCGGCCACTCGTTCATCTCCTGCGCTCCGATGGCCAGGTTCGGGCCGCGCTGGTAGAGAACCCAGCGATTCTCACGCGTCCCCTCCTGGATCGCCTGCCAGAGCACCGCCCGGTCGGGAAGGACGGGGTAGTGGGCGCTGGCCTTGGCCGCCTCCAAGAGACGCGGGGCGGTCACGGTAGGCGCCGGGGACGTCCCCTCCTTGGGCCAGAGGTGGTCCCATAGCTCTTGCGGGCGGATTTCCCTGACCGGGAGGATCCGGTCGGCGGCCGCCGCGGCGATGTCATAGAGGAGGTGTTGGGCGCCGATGACCGGCGACAGATCGGCTGCCTCGGCTCGGGTGTAGACCTTCTTCGTCGCCCGGTCGTAGTAGGCCCAGAGCGCGTCAGGCGTGGCCGTCAGCCCGGCCCGCAGCGAGGGTAGCAGGTCGGTCTGCCGTAGGACCATTGGCAACTCAGGCTCGCGCCGCAGCCGCTCCCAGACCTCCTCGGTCGAAAGGCAGCGCTCGCCGTCCTGCCACAGCGGCGCCTGGCGAATAAGGTCGGGCGCCAACACCAAGGGGTCGCTCGCCGTCGCCTCCGGCACCAGCTTGTTGTTCTGCCGCAAGCACTGGAGCAGCGGGGCCTCGGCGACAGCCCGGCGCTCATTATGCCGGCCGCCCCGCTCGGGGGTCTCGCCGAAGTCGACCCGGAAGCACTCAAGCATCGACGCCGAGGCGCTCGAGGCGAACAGGTCGCTGGAATCGGACTCGCCGCCACGGGGGAAGGCCAGCACGCGGTAAGCTTCGAGCAGCTTGGTGCGGACGTTGAGTTCCTGAGGGCCGAGCTGCTCGCGGACGCGGGCCAGGTCGTCCTCCAACGCCATGAACTCGGCGGGGACTCCGGTCGCTCCAGCGCCGGCCCTGCGCTTCATCTCTGTGTACGTCGAGCCCCCGGCCTGAGCGAGGTTAGCCTGCTCCTGCTCGATGTCCGCCTGCACCCGCTCCCAGGCCATCAGCGACTTGACCGCATCCTTGAGCCCCTGAACCCTCGTCCCTTCCGCCAGCAGGAAGACCAGATTATTGCGATAAGTACGCGGCCCGGCGTTGACCCCGGTCTTAGTGAACAGCGTCTTGACGAAGTTGAGCCGCTCACCCGCGCCGGGGCCAACGAAACCTACCTCCTTGTCGTAGTGGATCAGGGCCAGTCGGATGCGGTCCGGGTTGTCGTTGATGGCCGTGTGGTCGGACGGGAACGGGACCAGCTGGAAGGCGGTGAACCCGGAGTAGACCTCCTTGATCCAGTCGTCGAGGACCCGCTTCACCTCGGCCGGCTGCTGCTGCAACTCGGCGAGGCGCTCCTGGTATCGCTTGTTGATCGAGGCGCGGGTGCGGAACAGGTAGTGGTCGCCCTCGCGCCGCATGTACCAGGCCCGCCGCTCCGTCTCCTCTAGCCCCTTGGGGACGTAGGCCAGGTCGACACCAGGTCGGCCGAGCGCCAGGGCAGCCTCGGGGCCGGTGATGCCCTTAGAGCCGTCCGGCAAGCTGTGTAAGAAGGTGACCAGCGACGCCTCAGTGGCGGCCTTCCAGGGCCAGCCGGCCTCCGCCTGGCTGGCATGGGTGCCGCCCTCGGGGCGTACGACGTCGGCCTCCAGGCCGCGGGCGAAGGCGGTGCGGCTCAGGCGGCTCAGGACCTCGTCCTGCATCTCGCCGCGGGCCAAGTCGATGTGGTACGGCTGCAGCAGCAGCGTATCGGGGAACTCCGCCTTGCGGTCCCACGCGGCCCGGATCGTGCGAGCGACCAGCCGCAGGGCGCCACGCGTCGCCTGGAAGTCAGGGATGTCGGCGAGCCTCTCGGCGAATAGCCGGATCAGTTCGGGGTGGAAGGGGTAGCCGGCGCGGATCTGCTCGGCGTAGTCGGGCTCGAACGCACGGCCGTCGAGCGCAACGCCGGCCCGCTGCTGCGCCTCGTAGTAGGCGACGAATGCAGAGGCGACGTCGCCAGCCAAGTCGGTGCTGACCCGCTCGAACAGGCGGCGGCCGAGCACCGCGGCCCGTTCGTTCGACTGTGTCGGGGTCAGGTTCCTCGCCTGCCGGCCCGCGGTGTTGCTCAACTCGTCCACTGTGTCCAGCACGGTCGGGATGTGCTGCTTCAACTCGCCGGTCAATTTCCGGTTTGCGTCCTGCTCGGATGGCAGCGTCAGGATGACGACCGTTCGGGGCCGCTGGGTGGCCAGCTTGAACAGCGTCTGAAGGAAGGTCGGCCACTGACTGTTGACGCGAGACCTTGGCTGGTCTTCCTTGAGCGCGAACGCGCGGGCCATGTAAAGGACCAGCTCGTCAATGACGATCAGGACCGGGTGGTCCGCGAACGCCCGCTCCAGGGCCTCTCTCGCCGGGGCCACGCCCTGCTCGTCGTTGGCTCGGACTTCCTCGTAGCCCTCCTTGCCGCCGACCAGGGCCGCGATCTGGCCCCAAGGGGTGAAGGTGCGGATCTTCTCGCCGCTGACGACGTGCTCATTGCCGCTCAGCGGGTCCGACTCCTCTCCGACGAACGCCGCGACCCGGACGGCATCGGGCGCCGGGAACCTGCCGATGCGGAAGTCCTGGAGCTGGTCGGCCAGCCGTTCGCCCTCTCGGGCGGCGTGAGTTGTGCCGATCAGGCTGTGGGTCTTGCCGCCGCCGAAGCCGGTCTCCAGTCGGTAGACGGGCGTCCCTCCCTCCACGCCAGCGAGGCGCTCGGTGACGTCCCGGATCAGCAGCTTGAGGTTCTCGGTGGGGTGTGTGCTCCCGAAGAATTGGATTGGATCGAGGTAATCGGGGTGCGTGCCCGGCTTGCGACAGACCACGTCCCAGAGGTCTGCGGCGAAGATCGAGTCAGGTAGTTCGCCGGCCAGCACCTCGGGCCGCGGGGTGCACTGCTGGAAGACGCTGGGAAGGTTGGGCATTAGATTAAAGTCACTCGATGACAAGTTCAGTCCCTGCTCCGATCCGGGCCCGACTCGCATCCAGAGGATCCGACGGTCGACCACTTCGCCCCGGATAATCGCCGGCCTGAGCACAGATTCGAGTCGGAGAGGATCGCCAGTTCGTCAGGATCTAGTCCGAACGCCCCGATCCAGGGTAAGGCGATGAAGAAACGTCAACGGGCCTAGGTTGGCGACCATCTTCGCCCGAGCCGCTCTGATCGACGTTACCCGAACTCATGGCTCAGTCCCTAAATGCGAGCGTAGTTCTTGAGCCTGAGCGACAGCCCGGCCCTCTTGAGCCAACCAGTCTAAGTGTGCGGTGGCGAAATGGAAGAGGTGACCGAGCGTGCAGGCATGCCGTCAGGGGATGTTTGGCCGGCTTACTCGGCGATAGGGTCGGCCGGACCGACTTTCTTCCGGCGCGGTTGACCTGTGAGAGGTGAGCTGTCTGATCCTCGCCCCGGATGTTTCGGCCTTGATTGAGCTGAACGACTGACCGGCTACCCTAAGTGATTCCTCCGGCCAAGTCGTCCTGCTTGATCGAGGTTCCGGGAGATTTTTTCTGGAGTCGCTGGAGCATTTCGAGGACACGGATTGTCCGAGGCGGACAACGGTGTTCGTTCGTAACCTAAGGCCCCTTAACATGATCAACGCCGGAGAGCATGAGCAACTTGCCGGCAGAATGCCGGCATCCCCGGCACAGTAAGGGTTTACGTCGCGACCCTCCGTAAAGTCTTTTGTCTGCCCAATCGAAAATAGTAATAGACGGCGACATTGGCCGCAAAGCTCTCAAGTTGGCGACGGGAGGTGACGACAGTGCAGGCTCTCAAACCGAAACCGATTCGGCATCGGGCACACCGAGCCGGCGGGTACATCACGGCAGCAGAAGGGGCACGGATCGCGGCCGTGACCCCTTACATACTCCGTCGCTTCGCCGAGGCGGGCGAGATCGGGACGCATCAGGTCGGGGCACGCCTTCTCTATCGAAGGGCCGATTGTGAGCGCCTTGCGGCGAAGCTGGAGTGACGGAAACGCCCGGCACCAGGAGAGGCTGCAACCTCAACCGGGCCGGGCGTCAGTGGCCGTGCCTCAACGTAGAAACCGTGTGCTCGCCAGCACCAAGCAATCCTGAGTCGAGGATGACCAATGCTCTATTATCACAGATCCTCTAATGCCCGCAAGAGCGACCAAGGCGAAGTAGAGTTTGTAACGCCAGCCGAAGCGTCAATACGTCTGCGACTGACTCCGTTTGAGTTCCGGCGTTGCTATGCCCGCCGAGTCCGTTGGATCGACGGCGGCCCCCTCGTCTTGTTGGTAGGGGGTACGGTCCTATGAAGACGGCCGCCGAACGACAGCCACGCCATCGCGATGGACCCGTGCTCGATCCCGCCGTCCATGCCTTCGTCAAATTCGCCGACGCCCGACGCCGCCACGATGCGGCCAAGGGCCGCCGATTGCCAGGAGTGATCCGCCGCTTGGGTTGGCTGGTCAGGGGCACCGCCCAGACGGCCGACCGGCCGGGAGGACGCCGGCCATGAGCACCGCCAACGATACGACCGTTTCTCCCGACCAGCGATTCACGCCAGACCACCCGTGCCCTGTTTGCGGCGGGCACCAACTGTTGCCCCGGGGCCGAGACCAGCGTTGCGCCGGGTTCGTCTCCGGCTCGGGCCGGTTCGCATTCTGCTCTCGGCAGGAGTCGCCCGACTCGATCGGGTCCGCATCCGGTACCCTATACAAGCACCGTCTCGACCAGTCAGAAACACGCCCGCGACTCGGCAGGAAAAAACCCCCGAGGGTCTACCCCACACCGTCCGATGCAATCCGCTGGGCACACAAGGGCGAGAGGGCGATCGGCAGGATTGCCGGCGAGTGGCCTTACCACGATGCTGATGGGAGCCTCGTGCTGGTCGTCTATCGTCTCGACACCGGCGAGATCGACCCGCAGACGGGGAAGCCATCGAAGGAATTCCGCCCGGTTGGGCGGCACCCTGGCGGCTGGATCAATGGGGATAAGCACCTAGACCCCCTCCCGCTCTATCGGCTGCCCGAGTTGATCGACGCCGACCTCGTCATCGTGACCGAGGGCGAGAAGGCGGCCGAGGCGATCTGGGGACTCGGATTGGCCGGAACGTCTCCGGCACACGGAGCCGAGTCGCCACGCCGCTCGGACTGGTCGCCACTGGCCGGCAAGACGGTCGCGATCCTGCCCGACAACGATGAGAAGGGGCGTAAGTTCGCCCGCTCTGTTGCCTCGATCTTGGCGGGATTGAAGCCGGCGCCGGAGGTCAAGGTCGTCCACCTTTCCGGGCTCCCCGAGAAGGGTGACGCCCGAGAATACGTCGATGCTGGTGGGACTGCGGACGAACTGCTCCGGCTGATCGAGTCTGCCCCTCTCGTCGAGGCCGAGGCGTCAGCTGACGGTCCGCCCCGCAATCCGTCTCTGGCGATGACGGGAGCCGACGGTGACGGGCCGAACGAGGCGGGGGATGACCCGCACCGTCTGGCCCGGCTCTTCCTGGACACGAGGTACCGGCATGACGGCGTGTCGATGATCCGGTTCCACGGGGACGAGTTCATCCGGTGGAATGGATCAGCCTGGGGTGCGGTCTCAGAAAAGGAACTCCGGGCTGAACTCGCCTCGGCCGCTAAGGCCGAGTTCGACCGGCTTAACGTCGAGGCAGTCCGCCGGCACGCCGATCCGAGGAAGCCGACCCCGACCGCTCGCAAGGTCACGGGCCAATTGGTCGGCAATGTCGCCCTCGCCCTGTCTGGGGAGACGCTGCTCCCGGAGTCGGTCGAGTCGCCAGCCTGGATCGACGGGCCGGGGCCGTTCCCTGCGTCGGAAGTCCTGCCCACCCGGAACGGGTTGGTCCATCTGCCGTCGCTCGTCGAGGCCCAGGACTATCTCGCCCCGCCGACGCCGAGGTTCTTCAATACCTATGCCCTCGGCTACGCGTTCGACTCCCAGGCCCCCGAACCGGTGGAGTGGTTCCGGTTCCTGGACTCGCTCTGGCCGGACGACCCCGAGAGCATCTCAACCTTGGAGGAGTGGTTCGGCTACTGCCTGACGCCAGACACGAGACAGCAGAAGGCACTCGCCCTGATTGGGCCAAGGCGGTCGGGCAAGGGAACTATTGCCCGGGTCCTGCGAGAACTGATCGGTGTCGAGAACGTCGCCGGGCCGACCCTCTCGACGCTGGCTGGGCCCTTCGGCCTTCAACCGCTGGTCGGCAAGCCGGCCGCGATCATCAGCGACGCCCGATTGTCGAGCCGAACCGATCAGGCGGTCATCGTCGAACGACTGCTGACGATCACCGGTGAGGATACCTTGACGGTCGACCGAAAGCACCGCCCTGCCTGGTCAGGGAAGCTGCCGACGCGGATCACGTTCATCAGCAACGAGCTGCCCCGACTGGCGGACCAGTCGAAGGCCCTTGCCGGCCGGTTTGTTGTGCTCAAGCTGGTCGAGTCCTTCTTCGGCTCGGAGGACACCAACCTCACAGACCGTCTCATGGGCGAGTTGCCCGGGATCCTGCACTGGGCCATTTCCGGCTGGGCCCGGCTTCGGGAGCGGGGGCATTTTGTCCAGCCGCAATCCGGGGCCGAATTGATCGCCGACATTGAGGCGTTGTCGAGCCCTGTGAGCACCTTCCTTTCGGAGTGCTGCGTTGTCGAGCCCGGCCGGCTCGTCGAAGTCGGGCTCCTCTTCCGGGCCTGGCAACAGTGGTGCGATTCCGTCGGTCGGGACAAGCCTGGCAATCAGCAGTCGTTCGGCCGCGACCTCCGGGCGGTCCTGCCCAAGCTGCAGGTCGTCCAGCGGAGGGACGAAAGGACTCGCAACCGCCATTACGAGGGGATCGGGCTCAATCCCGCCTTCGAGCAGGTCGTCCAATCGTTGCGACGCGACGGCGACCGCAACCAGGACATCTTCTAACGGACCGATGGTCATCCTGTCACGCACTGTCACACGTGTTTTGTTATTGCACGCGCAAGCCCGGAGAAGGACGAGGAAGAAAGAAGACATGCAAGATAGAGCCCGCAACGAAATGTCCCGCGTGACACCGAGTGACGCTGCCCCGGCTTGGCCGCCGGCCTGGCTTGCCGCCCGCATGTCCTGGGAGTCTTCCCAGTCGAGGATTGGGCTCGAAGCCGGCCGGCGTCCGACCGATGCCGGTCGGGTCGGAGTCCGAGAATTGCCACCCAGTGAGATTGGGGGGGCTCCGGCGGTCGACGACCTACCCGCATTCGACGGCCGCCTCGCCCCGGACTTCGAAGTGGTCGTCGGCCGACCGGAGCCCGCTGGCCGGCTCCTCGGCCACAAGACGATCGACGCAGCCGACTATCTCGCCCTGACCAAGGCCGGGGAGCATCACAACAGGAGTCTCCTGGAACGGGGAGGAACCCACCAATGAGTAACATGGAGCCGTCGGCGTCGAAGGCGATTGACCCCGACCGGGGATATTCCCCGGCTGAGGCCGCCCCGCTGGTCGGGCTGAACCGGAAGAGCCTGTATGCCCTGCTGTCCGCCGATGCCATCCGGCATCGGCGGCTCGGGCCCCGAGAGGGGCGGATCGTCATCCTCGGTCGCTGGCTGCTGGAGTACCTGGCGACGTCGGAGCGGGGCCCGGATCGGCGCCCTCCCCGGAAGGCATCGGCTTCGAAGTCGAAGACGGAGTCGTCTCGGGGGCCGGCCCGGCCGGCTGGCCCGGACTGGCGGTCGGAACTCGAGGCGGCTCGGGCGTCGTAACCCGGTTGACGAACTCTCGGAGGTGGTCGTGACGGCGGTCAAGGTGGCTGTAGACCCGATTTAACATGTCCGGCGTGGCGTGCCCAAGCACGGCCGCGACGCTGGCCATGTCGCCGGTCCGCTCCAGGGCATCGGTCGCGAAGGCGTGCCGGAAGCCGTAGGCGACCGCCTCGGCCCCGAGCCCGGCCTTGACGCGGGCCGCCATCATCTGCTGCCGGATCGCGAACCGGTTCCACGGCCGGCCCCTCGGCGTCCGGAAGAGCGGGCCCTCGGGGTGCAGGTCGGCCAGCCGGGAGACAATCGCGAACGCCGCGTCGGTCAGCGGGATCACCCGGTCGGCTCCCGTCTTCCGCTTCGTCTTGTGGACGTCGAGGATCGCCAGCCGTCGGGCCCGGTCGAGGTGCCGGGCCTCGAGGGCCGCCGCCTCGGAGGGCCGGCAGCCAGTCAGGAAGAGGAACTCGAAATAGTCCCGGGCGACCGGGGATCGAATCGCCCCGAGGAGCGTCCGAGCCTGCTCGGTCGTTATCACCCGATCCCGCCGGAGTTTCCGGGACGGCTTGGCCATCCCCTCGAGCGGATCCTTTTCGATCATCTCGGCGTTCCTCGCCCACCGGAATGCCGTCTTGAGGACCGCGACGGCATCATGCCGCCGATTCGGTCCCCAGGTTGCCTTGGCTTCGAGCCATCGCCGGACGACGGCCGGCTTCAGTTCCTCGGCCGGAATGTGCCCGTGGATATCGGGGAAGTCATCCAGCCGGCCGACGTAGTCGGAATGCGTCCGGGCCCCGACCTCGCCGCGGGCCGCCCTCGCCTTGACGTCCGCCAGGAACCGGGCGATCAGCAGTCCGACCGGGATCGGCTGCCCGGCCTTCAAGTCCCGCTTCCGCTCGGACATGATCCGGTAAAATTCGGCGTCGGCTGCCTGCTTCGCCTTCGCCCTGGACCCGTGGTCGGCATCGGCCGCCAGGAGTCGTCGTCGGTGATCAATCGTCGCGTACCAGCCTCGTCTTTGCTGCCAGTACCACGGCTTTGGGGTGCGTGCCATTGTCGATACTCCGGTCGGTCCGCGAAGGATTCCGTACCGGATTCAGTATCGACCCAGCCTGACGCCGACCTGCGCTTTTCGCAAGTCCTTGTGTCGTAAGAGCCACCGAAGAGAGTCGAACTCTTAACCCCCGCTTTACGAAAGCGGTGCTCTGCCGATTGAGCTACGGTGGCGTTTGAATGGTTGATCGTAAGAGGGACGGGTCGGTGTGTCAACGGCAGTCGGGCAGTTGCCGGAGAAGGATGTTTCGGTACAAAAGACCAAGTCGAGCCAAGCAATCACGCATTACGCTTTATCACAAACGAAGGGTGCCATCATCAGATGGAATCATCATCGCGGTGATGACCCCGGAGGGAAGCGAGTGGGGGTGCTTGGCGTATTCGGGGCCTTGTTGCTGCTCGTCATCATGGGCGAGATGGTAAAGCCGGCTTCTCTCTCCGAGGGCGAGGTCCCTCGGATCAACGAGAACACAATCCGGAAGAAAGGATGACCTTTCGCAGTCTCGATTGGATTGCCACGATGGGAGACCTCGATGCACATCTCTTCGAAGGGAATGCGGATCAGGTCTACTGGCACTCCTGCGCTCAGTTCATCAGTGACAACGTGGCGACCCAGTTATACGGGCTTGCGCATGTGACCGCCGGGGCTGATCACCACTGGTACAACGAATTTCTCAAGGCCAGGTGGGAGGGAGGGATCATGATCCGGGTACACACGTATTTGCTTGTCGATCAAGGCGTCCATATCTTCGAATTCCATCATCTCGAAGAACAGAATCGAGACAAGGTTTACGAGTTTTCGACGTTGCCTTGACCCGCAAGATCAAGAGAACCACAGCCGGCTTTGCCTTGCGACCGATGGCATTGAAATAAGCCGATGGCCAGGAAAGATTACAAAGATTGGTCGTCTAGTCGTGATTGGTCGGGTTGCCGGGTCCGATTCCTGGCCGTATGATGGGGTTTTGCCGGCGGAGGGGCGAGACAATCACTGCCGGTTCAATCGGGTTCCAGACGCCGAGTTACTTCGACGCCCGAGGAGACGAGACGATGGCGACCGCCGACGAGGTCAGGACGCGGGGCCGGATCTATGACGAGATTACGCAATGTGTCGGGAATACCCCGTTGATTCGTTTGCGACGGATCACCGAGGGATGTCACGCTCAGGTCGTTGCGAAGCTAGAGAATTTCAACCCCCTCTGGTCGGTCAAGGATCGCATCGGCGTTGCGATGATCGACACGGCCGAGGCCGAAGGGAAGATCAACCCCGAGACGGTCATCATTGAGCCGACAAGCGGGAACACGGGGATCGGCCTGGCCTTCACCTGCGCGGCTCGCGGCTATCGCCTGGTCGTGACGATGCCCGAGAGCATGAGCCTGGAGCGTCGTCGCTTGATCAAGGCCTTTGGAGCCGAAATCGTCCTGACACCCGCTGCCGAAGGTATGCCCGGTGCGGTTCGTCGAGCCGAGGAGCTGACGAAGAATACCCCGAACGCCTTCATGCCGCAGCAGTTTCGCAATCCGGCCAACCCGGAGATCCACCGCAAGACCACCGCCGAGGAGATCTGGAGAGACACCGAAGGTCAGATCGACATTCTGGTCTGCGGCGTGGGGACTGGCGGTACCATCACCGGTTGCGGCGAAGTGCTCAAGAGCCGCAAGCCCGAGCTGCAGGTCGTCGCCGTCGAACCGGAAGACTCGCCGGTCATTACCCAGACACGCAACGGAGAGCCGACCAAGCCCGGACCCCACAAGATTCAGGGAATCGGCGCCGGATTCATCCCCGAGATTCTCAACGTCAATATCATCGACGAGGTGATTCGCGTCTCGAACGACGAGTCGTTTGAGACAACACGGCGTCTGGCCCGGCTAGAAGGGATGCTTTGCGGCATTTCCTGTGGAGCCGCCGCCGCCGGAGCGCTCCAGGTGGCCATGCGGCCAGAGAACACGGGGAAAATGGTCGTGGTGGTGCTTCCGGACCTCGGCGAGCGATACCTCTCTACCCCCTTGTTCCCCGAATGAGTGTCCCTGAGTCGTCGTCGATCGAAGACGGGGAGGTTCTGGAAATCCCCCATCCGATTCTTCAAGCGATGGTCGATCACTGTGTTCGAGAAGCCCCCCTCGAAGCCTGCGGCTTGCTCGGAGGGGAGCCGCCTCGGGTTTCCTCAATCCATCCGCTCCGCAACGCGGCGCAGAGTGAAACCCGATACGACGCCGATCCGACCGATCTCATCGCCGCCGTTCGCGACCTCCGAAGCCGATCCGCACAGATTCTCGCCATCTATCACTCACATCCGAAATGGTCGGCAATTCCAAGCGGGACTGACCTGCGCGAGAACTATTACGAAGACGTTCCCAGGATCATCGTCTCGTTGCAAGGTCCCAAGCCCGACGTCCGGATCTGGAGGCTTCGTCCCGACGGCTACGATGCGCTGCCCTGGCGAAGCGTTGCGGACGGTTGAATCGCCCGCATTGCACTCGCTATACTGCCGGACCGGTCAACGGGACCGGCTTGCACCTCGTCCCTTCGTACTTGCCTCGGCAGCGATTCCCAAAGTCGAGAGAGCGTAAGGTCCCCCCGCCATGCAACATACCCTCGTCATCTTCAAGCCTGATTGCGTGCAGCGCCGTCTGGTCGGCCAGATCCTTCAGCGATTCGAAGCGAAGGGGCTGCGGATCGCCGCCTTGAAGATGATTCAGGTTAGCCAGGAACTGGCCGAGCAGCATTACGGCGAGCACAAGGAACGTCCCTTCTTCCCCGGCCTGATCCAGTTCATTACCGGAGGTCCGGTGGTTGTCGCCGTGCTGGCAGGGCCGGAAGCCGTGTCGGTCGTCCGAGGAATGATGGGCAAGACCAGCGGCATCGAAGCCGTACCCGGTACCATTCGGGGTGATTTTTCCGTAAGCAAGCAAAACAACCTGATTCACGGCAGCGACAGCCCCGATTCCGCTGATCGTGAGATCGCCCTCTGGTTCGCTCCTCAGGAACTGCTTGATTACGAACTCGCCGGCCAGCACTGGGTCAGCGAGGCGTGAGCAATGGTGAGGCATTGACGATTCTGTGATGATGGCTCCCGTCTTCGGCTTCCTCGGAGACGGGAGTCGACTGAACGACTCTCTCGCCCCCAGGGTTTCCTGACGGGCGCTTCCCAGGAGGGGGGGCGATCGACCATGGCGACCGAAGATGTTGTCCGGGCTGTGAATGAGCTGCGCCAGGAGATCGAAAAGCATAACCGCCTCTACTACGTTGAGGCGGCTCCGATTATCAGCGATCGGGAATATGACCGGCTGCTCAAGCAACTCGAAGATCTTGAGACCGCACACCCAGAGCTGATCACTCCCGACAGCCCTACCCAGCGCGTCGGTGGAGAACCAATCTCTGCGTTCGAGACGATCCGGCATTCCGTGCCGATGCTCTCTATTGAGAACACCTATACGCTTGATGAAATCCGGGAGTGGGACCGTCGCGTTCGTAAGGGACTGACCGATGGAGAGTCGGTTCTCTATGTGGTCGAGCTCAAGGTAGATGGAGTCGCCGTCTCGCTTCGATACGAAGCGGGAACACTCGTCCTCGGTGCCACCCGCGGCGATGGTGAGCGCGGGGACGACATCACCTCAAACCTTCGAACTGTACGAGGGATTCCCCTGACCTTACTCGATGATCCCCCCTCAGTGCTGGAGGTTCGGGGTGAGGTCTACATGACGAACTCCGAACTGGCCCGGCTCAACGAAGGACGCAAGGCCGAGGGCCTTTTGCCTTTTGCCAACCCTCGCAACGCCACAGCAGGTTCCTTGAAGCTGCTCGACCCGAAGCTTTGCGGCCGTCGTCGGCTATTGTTCGTCGCACATGGTCTCGGGGAAGTACGCGGGATCGACGTGCATTCGTATAAAGAAATTCTTGGTTTGATTCGTGAATGGGGCATTCCGATCAGCCCCCATAACGCGGCCTTCGACGACATCGAGCAGGTAATTCAGCACGCAAACGCCTGGGAACACCAACGTCATGACCTCGACTTCCAGATCGATGGTCTGGTCATCAAGGTTGACGACCTTGGTCAGCGTGCCCGACTCGGCTATCGTTCCAAGAGTCCCAGATGGGTCATTGCATACAAATATGAAGCAGAACAGGCGATTACGAAAATTCTTGGTATCACAGTTCAGGTGGGCAAGACCGGCAAGCTGACTCCCGTGGCGGAGCTGGAACCGGTCCCCCTGGCCGGCACGGTCGTCAAGCGGGCGAGCTTGCACAATCCGGACGAAATTGAGCGCAAAGGGGTTCGGATCGGCGATACGGTCGTCATTCAGAAGGCCGGTGAGATCATCCCCCAGGTTGTTCGCGTCGAAGCGGACTCAAGAGACGGATCGGAACGGCCCTACGCATTTCCGGATCAATGCCCAAGCTGCCATGCCCCCATCGAACGCATTCCGGGAGAGGTCGATGCCCGTTGCACCAACCCCCCCTCCAAGTGCCCCGACCAGCTCAAGGAATGGCTCCGCTGGTTCGCCCACCGCGACGCGATGGACGTCGATGGCCTGGGAGAGAAACTCATTGATCAACTCGTGGAGCGAGGACTTGTCCGATCGCTCGGGGATCTCTACCGGCTCGACCAGGAGACACTTTCCGGGCTGGACCGCATGGGGAAAAAATCGGCCGCGAATCTCATCCGGGAACTCGAACAGAGCAAACACCGACCCCTCGACCGCTTCCTGACAGCCTTGACAATCCGCCATGTTGGAACCCGGATCGCCGAGATCCTCGCCCTCCACTTCCGATCGATTGAAGCACTGCGGTCGGCTTCCCTTGAGGAATTGGAGGCTGTTCCCGAGGTCGGGCACGTTGTGGCCGCAAGCGTTCGACACTTTCTCGACGATCCGACCCACCAGGCGCTCATCGACGAACTGCTCGAAGCGGGAGTGGCTCCCGAACCGCTCCCGGAACTTCAGACAACAGAGGGTCTTCCACTTGCCGGCAAAACAGTGGTCATTACCGGCACCCTTCCGAGACGGTCACGTTCCGAGGCGGAAGCCCTGGTCAAGCGGGCCGGCGGTAAAGTCACGGGCTCGATCTCAAAGAATACCTCGTACCTGATCGCAGGGGCCGATCCCGGCAGTAAGCTGGAAAAAGCCCGGCAGCTGGGGATCACGATTCTTGACGAAGACGAACTTGATCGGATCGTGGCTGCAACGTGATGCCAGGTGTTTGGCCAGTTTTCTGGAACCTTAGTTTCCGTCCCGCTCAATTTTTTCAAAGTTTTCCTTGCCTCGATGTTGTTTGAGGGATTAGAAATGAGGGTGGCGGATGATCGATCCATTGATCGCGTTGGAGTCGTTCGCCAATCAAACTTCTTCTTGAACTCGGCAATCAATCGCGTCAGAAGGATGTGTTGAACCCTATCGGTGTTTAGGAGCAGTGAGCGCGATCCACCGAGTTCGTGTTGGAAAGTGAGCGAATTTGTCTCGCGGTATTGAGAGCTTGGCGGTATTGGTTGCCGGGATGCTGATGATCTCCCGACCAGGAGCGTTCGCTCCGCATCGGTGAGGCAGACACCGGATGTCGACTCAACGAATCGATTCCACGACGAGGTCAGGAGAGCGACCGGCGATGACGCAGGTCGTTGATCCACAGTTATTACGATTGATCAAGGATCATCCGCACGGCATTCTTGTCGTGGCGAGTGATTCCGGACGGATCGTTCATGCCAATACCGCGGCTCGATTTCTTCTTCGAGACGACCCTGAAGCCGCGATTGACGGTGATCTTCTCGGAATCCCCGTTCATAGTGGACAGAGTGTCCTGGTTGAGGCGGGACCACCAACTCGTCGACGCTTGCGAATGAAAGTGGAGCAGGTCTGCTGGGCAGGCCGGCAGGAGCAATTCATCACCCTTCGTGAGGTCAGATCGGCCCATCGCCCCCGCCGTCGTGGTGATGCATCGCGAGGGCCCGATCGAGCCATGTCACTTCTTGCCCACGAGTTACGTAGCCCGCTCAGCGCCATGCTTGGTGCTCTGCATGCGGCCCGACTGAATCCGTCGACCCAGCAAGGAGTTCTGGTGTTCGTCGAGCATCAGGCCCGACGCTTGGGTCGCCTCCTTGAAGACCTCGTTGAAGGGGAGGTTAGTGACGGTCGGTCGATTCCCATTCGTCCGGTGATGATCACCGTCAACCGATTGGTGAGTTGGAGTGCCGAGGCGATCCGACCACTTGTCGCGGCCCGGGGGCAGCAACTCGAGGTCCGTCTTACGGAAGAACCGATTCTGCTGGCGGTCGATCCGACGTGGATCGAACAGGCATTTCTTCATTTGCTGGTCAACGCGTCGAAATATTCGGAGGTCGGCGGGAACATCCGGATGGAGGTTCTTCGAGACCCCGAAAACGTGGTCATCTCAATCCGGGACGATGGGATCGGTATCCCTTCGACGGATCTGGGTCGTATCTTCAATCCATTTCGTCGAGGAGACTCCGACCGGGTTCGCCTTCGGGAAGGCCAAGGGGTTGGTCTGGCAATGGTCCACCGGATCATCGCTCGTCATGGTGGCAACGTTTCCGCGGCCAGTCCGGGGTCGGGTCAGGGAAGCACCTTTACCATCCGATTACCCATCGCATCCGTCGGAACGGCTTCTCCAACTCCTCCGGTTGCCTGGGTGGACCATCCTCAACCCCCGCTTCGATCGTCATCAGCCACCTCAATCCTCATCGTTGATGATGATGAGGCGGCGGCGGAAGGACTGGCGATGGTTCTTCGCCTGTGGGGTTGTGAGGTTCGGATGGCCTTCGACGGCAATCACGCGCTCAGGGATGCGATTGCCGATCCTCCCGACATCCTCGTGATCGATCGGGCACTTCCAGGCATCGATGGCGAAAGCCTGGCCCGTCGGCTTCGAGAGATCACGGCCACCGCTTCGGCACTCTTGATTTGCCTGACCGGTTCCGGCTGGCAACCCGACCCCGATGCAGACCCCTTCGATCACCACTTACTCAAACCCATCGACTTCGAGGCACTTGCTCAGCTCATTCCGACTCCGAAACTCGGCAGGCCGGAATCGGATCGGTGATGGATTCGTTGGTGCTGGTGACTCCCGGACATGCCCATTCCGTTCTCCAAATGACGATCCGAATCGCGATTGCGATGGGCGCACCATGGATTGGCGTGGTGATACGCTCGCCGGTTGAGTGGCAAGCAGCAGGACCGGCCCCATGCCTCGAAGCCGAGGGGAAGACGATTCAGTCGGCCTCGTGCTCAGTCTGGAGGGCCTCCCAGAGTGCCCGGTAGTACCGAAGGAGGCGATCGGGCTCGGGGCTGTCGGGAATCTCGGCGAGGGTGAAGCCCTGATAGCCGGATTCCTTGAGCAATCGGAATAGAGTTCGGTAAGGGTAACCGCTGTGTAACTCGTTAATATGAACCAGGCCGATCCGGTCGGCGACCATCCGGAATGCGGGTTCGATCGAGCCGTCAATCAGGTCCGTCGGATTAGAGTTCCAGCAGACCGTAACGTTGCGGTGCTTGGCGTGATTCATGATGGTCGCGAAGGCGGGAAACTTCGCGGTCTCTCGCCCGTGCACCTCAACCCGGATCTCCACACCGAAGCCTTCGCCATACTCCCCGACTTCGAGCAACGACTCGCCGATCTGTCGGAAGGTCGCCTCGGGATCGACCCCCTGGGGAATGCCGTTCGGTCGGACCTTCACCCCGGGGGCTCCAATGTCGTGGGCGAGTTGGATGAACTCCTTTGTTCCCTCGATGTTCCGACGGACTTCGGCCGGGTCGTCCGAGTGATACTCGAAGGCACTGCCCAGCCCAGCTAGTTCCAGGCCCGAGTCGCTGAATCGCTTACGAACGTGTTCCCGATCTGCGTTGGACAAGGACACTTCAACGCCGTGGGCGTGCGTGGTGCGCAGTTCGACCCCTTCGAAGCCGAGCGCCGGCAGCTTCGTCAGGATTGTGTCGAGGTCCCAATCCTTGGCGATGTTATACGTCACGGTGCCGAGGAGGAGCATGGTCGTCGGTCCCAGAATCCAGGGAAAGTCAATCCAGGACCCACCAGGGTCCCGCCTCGGCGAGGCCCCGTCAATCAATAAACTGGAATTCCTTGGCGTTGACCAGGGCCCAGAGGATGTCTTCAAACGCCTCACGCTCCTGACCAGGCTTCGACTCGACGTGGAAGATGGCCGTTGCGCGTTCGCTGTCCGAGGGGGTTCGGGCGAAAGCCAACTGGAACAGCTCGTCGATACGCTCCTCAATCGGCCTCGCGTCACTCGCGAGGGCCGCCGCGCGTCCGCCATTGTCTGACAGTCGGGCCTGAACCTCCGCAGAGTTCAACAGCATCAAGCTCTGGCTGAGGCTGGCATCTCCGATCCGTTCGCATTCGCAGGCGGTGTCACGCATCGGTCTCCCAAACGTGTCGAGAAAATCCGAACGGACCGATTCGTCCGGCAACGAAATCGCCCGAAATCCAGACGGCAGGCCGTCAAAGCGATTGGGAACCCGTGTGACCTGCGAAATGGCGTCGAGCAAGACCTCCGCGCTCATTCGTTTGGGATAGAAGCGGGCAAAGCTCTGAGTGTCGCGGGCATTAATCTCATTTGGTTCGCTCGAAAGACTGTACAGCCTGCTCGTGGTCAGCGTCCGGACCAGATGCTTGAGGTCGTAGCCAGAAGCGATGAAATCATCGCTCAATGCCTTCATCAAGGCCGGGTTTGTGGCGGGGTTCGTTTCGCGAAGATCATCAATCGGCTCGACCAGGCCTCGGTCAAAGAAGTGGGCCCAGTAGCGATTGACCACCGCCGGGGCGAAAAATGGGTTATCCTGGCGGGCAAGCCAGTCCACAAGCACCTCTCTTGGGTCCTCGGTCGCCGGGATGGTGAACGGCTCCGCCTCTCCGAGGCCCTTTGGCTGCATCGGTTGACCAGTCTTCGGGTGGGGAACCTGGCCGCTTCGCTTGCTGAAGATCACCAGCTCATCGCTTCCACCCTTTTGCGAGGTCAGCGATCCCTTACGCCCAACCCTTCCGAAGAAGGCCGCGAAGCCGTAGTAATCGTCCTGGCTCCAGGTTTCAAACGGGTGGTGATGGCACTTCGCGCACTGAAGCCTCATCCCGAGAAAGACCTGCGCCGCGTCGTCGACAAATTCGTCGGCCTTCTTCAGGTCCCGGTACCAGACCGTTGCCGGAGCCGTTTCGGGAGTTCCACTGGCGGCGATCACCTGACGGGTAAACTCGTCGAACGGGGTGTTCTGATCAATTTGTCGGCGAATCCAGTCATAAAACCGGAAGGTTGAGCGCTGATTCCGAGCGCTTCCCGCACGCTTGTTTCGGAGGATGTCCGCCCACTTGACCGCGAATAGCTTGGCATACTCGGGACGATCAAGGAGTGTATCGACCAGTCGAGCCCGTTTGTCAGGGTTGGTCTCGGCGACGAACGCGTCGATTTCCTCGACCGTCGGTAACGTGCCGGTGATGTCCAGAGAGGCTCGACGGATGAACTCCTCATCCGAGCAAAGGTCCGAGGGGGTAAGCCCCAGTTCCTTCCACTGGGCGAGTGCGAGATCATCAACGAAGTTGTTGGGCGAAAACGCGATGGCATCGGCCACTGGTTCGCCTCGGGGAACGGTCGCCCGAAACACCGCCACCTGACCCTGATAGCGAGCCATTACGGCGGCCATACCAGGGAGATCTGCCGTGCGGACGCGTCCACCCTCGGCGACGTTGGCAATCTCTGAAACGTTCGACTCGTACTGGGCCCACCGAGTCACATCCTCGGTCGAGCCGTCCGAGTAAACCGCCGTGACCACGAGTTGCTGGTCGACTCCTTGATCGAGAACCCGAGATGGCGGATAGACCTCGATTCTCGCGACCGTCGGTGCGTCTGGATCACCGACCGGCATCCCTTCGGCGATCCATCGGCGAATGAGGCGATACTCGTGCGAATCTTCTGCGAGTAGTTTGCCGCCCCCGTGCGGGACGTCGGCCACAGCCTTCAAGAGTAAGAGACTCTGCTCCGGGGCGGCGGGGAAGACCCGCCGGCCTCGGCCTTCCTTCACCAGGGTTTCGTAGTCAAGTTCCGGCTCGAAACCAAGCAAACTCAGGCGGAACCCGTTTTGTCCGCCCGATTTCCCATGGCAGCCACCGGCGTTGCAGCCGAGCTTGGTGAAAATCGGCACAATCTGGTTCGTAAAGTGAATCGGTGGAGGGTTGTCGAAGGCGAGAACCTCGACGGGCACCTCGACCTGACGGCCCTCCACCTCGATTCGAACGATCGTCTTGCCATCGCCCCGCGCCGAGATCACTCCCGACGGATCGACGACAACAACCGTCTCATCCTCGCTCGTAAATCGAGCCGAGGAAGTCCGATCTTTCCCATCCTCTCGGCCTTCAACTGCCAGTTGCTGAACGGCATCAGGGCCGATCAAGGTGACCGCGTCTGGGACGATGCGTAACGACTCAGCCAGGGATGTTTCGGATCGATCGACCTCCGAGGCCGTGAGCCCGTCAGGGCCGATTGCCGTCAGCACCATTCCGATCGTTGTTGCGGCCAACCAGCTGCGCATCACTTTGGTCTCCTCGGAGCCCCGTCTCAGCAACTCGGAACCAAGACCGTCTCCAGGCCCGAGCCCCATCAATGGGACGAAAACCACCCCTAAACTTTACTGACCTTCCCTGCAAGCGACAAGAAAAAGTTAAACCAAGTTTCACCATGCTCGGGTTCAACGCTGGTCTGCCAACCGTGGTTCGAAGGTGCTGATCCGCCTCATTTCGGAACGAACATCTGAGGAACGCGGCGTGTCCCTGGACGTGGCGACGTTGGTTGCGTATGGTAGTGAGTGACAGGAGTGTTGAGATCGGAGCGTTCTGGTGTCACATTTCTGTCGGCTCACCACCGACCGGGTAGCTCAGTCGGTAGAGCAGCGGACTTCGACGCCGCCTTTTTGGCGCGCACCTGGAGCCTCTCGCGGGAAGAAACCGAACTGCGAGAGTGCATGCCGCAGTATGCTGGGACGCCCTGAGAGCCCCCGCCACCACAACGGTAGCCGGCAACGGCAAACGTGACGGTTCGAAAAGATCGAGGGATTGGGTAATCAGCAGGCAAGGACTCCGGCGGATCGCCGGGTCCAGCCTCAGAGACTCGACGCGGCACACCTGCGATGGTGAAGGGAGAGTCCAGACTCCAACACGGGTCAGCCCCCCTCAACTCGGGCTGACCTGAGGTCGGTGAAAGCCGATGGGGTAAGTTAATCCGCTGGTCGTGGGTTCGAGTCCCACCCCGGTCACTTCCGAGCCCCCCGACGTTTCGGGGGGCTTTCCTCTGCGCCCTCCTGACGATTCTGGCCTCGTTTCGGTGTCTTCCCGGCCGATTGATCGAGCACCCGTTTCAACATCGCTCCCAGACGCCGCGACGCTGCTCCCTGGTACGAGGACAGTTCCACCATTTCGGCAAAGCTCAGCCGAGGATCAGGAAACGGTAACTGGGTTTCCGCCTGCGACAACGTCCCACGCAGCTGATACTTCTTGCCGATCAGGCGGATCTTGACGCCACAGCGTCGTAACAACTCCAACTCTCGGTAAAACGTCCGCAAGCCGATTTGAAGCATGTCGAGTAACTCCGCTCGCGATCGTGGAGCCTCGTCGAGCAATCGAGCCAGGCGGTGCAACCGGGCAGCCCGGCTGTCGGTGATCTGAACTGCCGGCCGACGTCGGGGCGGAGCGTTCGAACTCATCGTCTCCTCCTACGGGCAAGGCACCGGGCTTGGCAATCAATGCATCAATGGTCGTCGGCAATGCCATCAAGCCCTCCATGGCCCAGTAGGAACACACATATTTCATGCATGTTAGCAATCATCTGGGCTGGTGGTCCAGCCCATAGGTCTCGCCGAGAGATTGGCGATTCTGTTGATCGTGCCGGTCGTGTGGGTTTTCCTCAAGGGGTGCGAGACAGGAACCGACTGAATAGGAGTGAGTCGGTGACCACCGTGAGGGAACGTTTCCTGGCTTGATTCGTTGTCCAGCAGGGGAGCGAATCAAGGGTCGCGGTGGTTGGATCGAGCGATGAGGGGGCTTGGGCTTCGCCCGTTCTCGTGGTGAGGCCGACTGTGACCTGGCGCGGCAGGCTGGGCGGGTCGTCCCGCATCGGGCGAGGTTTTCCCCTTCAGGGAGAGTGTCTCCATGTCGACGTCAAAGCGCCGTCGGTCGCTGAGTTTCCGTCCGAGGCCGGATCTGCTTGAGGGCCGTCAGTTGCTCTCGACGGTCTTCCGGGGGGTCGATTTTGATGGCGACATCTGGACGTTGCGGCTGGTCGGACCGGGTTCGCTTCGGGTGACGAATCAACCAGGGTCTGACGGGGTGACTCCGGTTCCAATCGGTCAGCCAGGACTGATTGATACGATCACGGTTCAGGGCGCGAATCCCTCAACGACCCGCCTAATTGGCGTCGTCGAGCAAGCTGCGGGTGGTGATGGTCGAGTCTTCTTCGAGAATCTCATTTCGCCCGCGAGCGTCATTCCGGGGCCTGGGACTGGAGTCGGCATGTTGGCCATCGACATGCCCAACTTCTGGCTCGGAGATACCAGTCCCGGCGATACCGAGCAGGTTCAAGGTCGGATCGACATTCCTGACGGTGTTGTGACCTTGCACTTCGGAGGGGTTGTGACCCGCGCGTCCTTCGGAGAGGAACCTCCCGAACCTCCCGCGACAAACGCCCAGCCCAATCGGTTCACGATCAATCTCGGCCTTCCAACCCGGGTTGGTACGAGCATTATTCTTGATCGAGTCGATACGACAAACCCGGCGACTCTCGTTGATCCCCTCACTCCTCAAGACACAGTGACCTTCAACGTCAGCGGCCGGCTCAACGTGTTTCAGGCCAATACAATTGACGGCGATCCCACCTTGGATCTGGGTGACTCGGGAACCTTCGACGGCAATAATTCTGGTGGGACGACCATTATCTCCGGACCTCCCCAGGTCATTAGCCAGGTGGGGACCGGGGCCATCGGGCGGTTCCGAATCGGTGGCAACGCCACAAACATGACGGTTCAGGTAGGCGGGAACAATGCGCGACTGACAAATTTCTTCATCGGTGGCGAAACGAACAAGGTGACAGTCGCGGCCGTCGAAGGGATTCGAACGGCACTCTTCGGCCTGGGTATGGATACCGTTTCCATCCAGGCGGGCGAGATTGAGCAACTGAAGGCCAATCGGGGAGCCGTCGGGTCATCCGTCCTCGTGGGTCGAAACGCCGGCTCGTTGACACTCGGTGGCGACGTGATCAACACCAACGTTCTCGCCGGCTACACGCCCGGTTCTGGTGTCGGAGCGGCTCCAACGGCCCAGTCCGGTGGACAGATGACGGTCCGGGTGGCTGGAGACGTCTTTGACTCGCTCTTCGCCGCCTCGGTCCAGCCGTTCGAAGGGGTCTTTGGTAGTCCTCAAGACCTGGTCCTCCCGACCGGTTATATCAATGCCAAGGTTGAGGGCTTGATTGACAATAGCCTCAATCCGCTGGTCAGCCCCGAGGCATTCGATCAAGCCTTCTTTGCCGAGCGGGTTCGACTCGAATCCGGCCCGGTCATTCCTCCCGCGGCACCTGGTGCCCCGTTCCGGCCGCAGCCCGGCCCCGGACGAACCCCTGGCGTTCAAGGACTCTCCGGCGGCCAGCCCAGCCACACCTTCCGGTTCATTGAACGGCTGAATGCCCGTCAGGCTCCCTGATCAACACGGAGAGAGCCTCGATCCCTTGAAATGGCCGGGTGGGTTGACTTCCGTTGACCCATCCGGCCCTTCCTGTTTCAATCCCGCACCTGCGTTTGTCAGCGAACTTCCGAACGGCTTGCCCCGGCCGGATCACTCGGGAGATCGTGGCCCGAATGACTCAGGTTCCCAACGCCATTCACGATGTCAGAGCGCGACGTTCGGATGGCTCTCGGGCCTTCTCGGAGCCAAGGAGGATCTTGCAGCATGAAATCGCTCGCAGACGCAGTGACTCCCGATCGGCCCGAGTTCCCGTCCTGGAGACGTCTGACGCTGATCGCGCTGCTCTATACCGGGGTGGCGATCGGAGCAACCTTTCCCGCCATAACCACAATTCGGACCGCGTTGCCAGGTCATCCGGCTGATCCGCTCGTTCATCTCTGGACGATGCGCTGGTACAAGCAGTGCCTGATGGAAGGAAACCTTCCCTTTCTGGCTCCCGGCCTCCAGCATCCCGTCGGGGCTCCGGTCGGATACCTGCCTCCGTTGCAATATCAGAGTCTGCTCTATCTCGGTCTTTCGTCACTCCTCTCCAACGACGTGCTTTGCTTCAACATCATCTGGTTTCTGGGGTTCGTGTTGACTGGCTTTGGCACCTATATCCTGGCCTGGTACGTTCTGCGTCACTGCTGGGCGGCGACACTGGCCGGATTGCTGGCGATGCTTGCGGGGCCAATCTCCTATTTTGCCGTGGGAGAAATTGAACAGATTACCCTGGGATGGTTCCCCCTGTTCATGGTCGGATGGCTTCGTTTCGTCGATCAACCCTCGCGCGGCCGATTGGTCCTCGCGGCCGCTCTGTATCTTCTTCTCGCGATGAGCGCACCCTACTACGGACTCTTTGGTGTCTTTCCGGCGACACTCTACGTACTCTGGAGTGCCTGGAGCCACGGATGGCGCGTTCGGAAACCGTTTATCCTCCCCCGCCTGGGATGGTTCATCGCGTTCGTCGGATTGACCTTCCCTGCGCTCCTCGTCCTGTTCTCCAGCCAGGTCTGGGCCATGACACATGGCTTCCCGATGGACCGATCCTCGGGCGAGTTTCAGTTCTACAAGGCGAGCCTGGGGGGATATCTCATTCCGATCGCCCCGAAACTGCTGGCGGGTTGGTTGCAAAAGCCAGGGTCAGTCTTGCTCGGAGAGGCATTCTTTCCGGCCTATCTGGGAATCGTGACTCTTGGGTTGCTCGCCTACACTGCGGTGGCAAGAGTGCGATTTCCTCGGGCCTCCTTCTGGTGGCTTGGACTGGCAATGTTGGTCATCTTGTCGCTGGGAGCGTCCATCACCATCGGCAACACGGAACTCCCGTTGCCCGCTCAATGGCTCCGCGAGTACATCAAAATTCTCAAACCTGTACGAGTGCCTGCTCGATTTGCCTATTTCGCGGCCCTTCTTGCAGTTCTGATTGCTGCGGCCGGGTTCAGGCACCTGCTGACTCGCATTCCGAATGCCATCGGCCGCGCTGGTCTGGCACTTCTGGTGATGTCGGTTGCTTTGGTTGATCTAGCTCATGTGCCATTCCCCACCCGCACCGTCCCGGAAATGCCGAGGGCGTATCAGTGGATCAAGGAACGCTCACCGAATGCCGCGTTGTTCGAAGCGCCGCACTCCAATTTCGCGTGGCGAATGCCGGCGCTTTGCACCTACTGGCAATCATTCCACGGGCTTCGGACCTCGGCGGGCTATACGGCTGACCTAAACCCGGTTCACGAACCCTTGATCACGCATTCGTCCCCCTTTCACGCCCATCGATTAGCGGATCCGGAGTATTTGAAGGCGTCTGACACGATCGTCTTCGAGCCGATCGGGTTAACGGGATCACAGAAATTTAACGATTATGTATGGCTATATTTGAAATCTTTTGGGTTTGACTATCTGGTTCTCCATCATCGTCCTGGAGATTATCCGGAACTTCCGGTACAGTTCGATCAGATCAAGCATCGGCTCGCACCGGCGAAGGTTTTTGAAGACGAGGTGACGGCGGTCTACGAGACGGAGCTGCTTCCCGTCCCGTCTCGCCCCACCTTGCTTTGTGGCCGGGGTTGGCGAGGATACATCCCGTCCCGGTTTGGAGTGGGGCGGCTCATCGACCCCGTCAGCGAAGTGACCCTATACAACCCGAACGCCGGCGAACCGATCGTGCTGGCACTTCGGGGAACGACCCGCCGGGCGGCTCGCATTCTGGAACTTCGCGATGGCAACTCGGTGCTGGCTCGATGGCGCATCGAAGCGGGCGATCAGCGTACGATCGTCAGTCCTCCGCTCGATCTGGCAGAGGGCTTGCACCGGCTCACCTTGGTTTGTGATGGGGTCGAGCCCGACACCTCTCACAAGCCTCACTTTGAGAAGGAGCAGGCGCCCTATGGACTTTGGGTTTCCGCCCTTGGATTCGGAGCGTCGCAGGACCTGGCAGTGACCTGGGACGCCTCCGAAGTGATTCTTGCCGAGCAGCCAATAATCGATCGCGTCGTGCGATAGGCGGATGCGATCTTGCGACTAACCCACTCGCCGATTCGAACCCATCGAGCTGGGGACGAATCGGCTTGCGGGGTCGCTCATGCTCAGATGAACTCGTTGATCAGGTTTTCGAGCATCTCCTGCCGTCCGCTAACGTTCGGTGTGACGTCTCCCTTGGGCAGGATGTAGGCTTCGAGGTCGGCGAAGGTGGCCCGCCCCGATTCGACCTTGCGGCCGAGTTCGCCGTCCCAGCTCGCGTAGCGATTGCGAACGAACTCGGCGAGGCGCCCGTCTTCGCGAATCCTGTGGGCGATCTTCAGGCCGCGGGCGAAGGCGTCCATCCCGCCGATGTGGGCGTAGAACAGGTCGACCGGCTCGAAGCTCTCGCGGCGCACTTTGGCGTCGAAGTTGATGCCGCCGGTGGTCCAGCCGCCCATGTCCAGGACTTCGAGCATGCTGGTGGCCGTCAGGTAGATGCTCGTCGGGAACTGGTCGGTATCCCAGCCGAGCATCGGGTCGCCCGTGTTGGCGTCCATCGAGCCGAGCACGCCGGAGGCGGCGGCCATGCGCAGCTCGTGCTGCATCTCGTGGCCGGCGAGGGTGGCGTGGTTCGTTTCGAGGTTCAGCTTGAAGTGGCCAAGCAGGTCGTAGGTGCGGAGGAAGTTCAGGCAGCTTTCGGTATCGCTGTCGTACTGGTGCTTGGTCGGCTCCATCGGCTTCGGCTCGATGTAGAACTGACCGTCGAAGCCGATCGACTTCTTGTAATCGACAGCCATGTTGAGGAACCGGCCCAGGTGGTCGAGTTCCCGCTTCAGGTCGGTGTTCAGGAGGGTCGAGTAGCCTTCCCGGCCTCCCCAGAAGGTGTAGCCGAGGCCCCCCAGCTCCAGGGTCGTTTCCAGCATCTTCTTCACCTGGGCGCCGGCGAAGGCGAAGGCGTCGAAGTTCGGGCTGGTCGAGGCTCCGTGCATGTAGCGGGGGTTGGAGAAGAGGTTGGCCGTCCCCCAGAGCAACCGCACTCCGGTCCGCTGCTGTTCTTCTTTCAGGACCTTGGCCACGGCGTCGAGGTTGGCGTTCGACTCCTTCAGCGTCTTGCCTTCGGGCGCAACGTCGCGGTCGTGGAAGCAGTAGAAGGGGACCCCAAGCTTCTCCAGGAATTCGAAGGCCGCCCGGGCGCGTCGGGTAGCGTTCTCGACTGTTGGTGTGCCGTCGTCCCAGGGGCGTTGAGCCGTACCCGCGCCGAAGGGATCGCTCAGGGGGTTCGTAAACGTGTGCCAGTAGGCGACCGAGAAGCGCAGATGGTCGCGCATCGACTTCCCGCCGACCAGCTCATCCGGGTTGTAATGCTTAAATTCAAGGGGGTTTTTCGAATCAGGTCCGCCGTAAGCGATCTTGGGAACGTCAGGGAAGAACTCGGACATCACAGGGCCTCGCGCCGCGGAGAGAGTGAGAGAACGTGGCGTTGAATTGGGCGAGACGCCCCCGATTGAGCCAGGCGGCGTCCGTGGATGGCCATGAGTGTAAAGGGGCGCTTGAGTGTGGGACAAGTCCCCGGCTGGTCCAACTCGTCGGACCGAGACTTTACTCGATCACTTGCGTTGTTCGAACCCGGCGGGTCCGACGCAACGCTCTCCCAGGTTCGACCCGTCGGAGCGAGTGATGCCTTCTCGTTCCGGAACCGAACGTACAGTGTTCTTCAGCAAATTCTCGTTCGACGAGGGTGCCTTAAGCTCTGGAATTCGGGATCTTCCTCGCGGCCGGGTTGCTCGACGTTGTGGAATCCTCCCTGATCGTCCTATGATTGAGCAAGAAGCGCGTGTCAGGGGTCGGGTCGACCGACCCTCCCCATCGCTGCCGGGGAGCCTGGGCCGGCCTTCGGCTTCACCGATCTTGCATCGACGACGCCCTCGAGATCGCATGATGACGACCACCGAACTGAGCCTTCACTCCCGATCTCGCCGAACACTCCTCCGAGGTGTTCTGGCGTCGATGGTGCTTCTCTTGTGCTGCTCCGGAGACGCTCAGGCCCAGTGGGGGTTCGGGCCATTCGGCGGTTTCGGCTGGGGATTCGCTCATCCTTACACCCCGCCATCGGTCCGAATGCTCGATCAACGAGCGAATGTACGGGCCGGTATGGATCAGGAGGCGCTCAATCGAACCAGTCTCTCAACCCCTGACCGTTTTGATTACCGTCGGCAGCAGGTTTCCATGCAACAGCGCTACGACGTCTCCTCGACGCGAGGCATGGAAGTCGCTCGGGCCGGACGCGGGACTCCGATTCCGGGAAGCCGGGCCAGTGAGGCCGGGAGGCCGACCCCTCCTCCCCCCAATCAAGCGGCCGCCGTCGCCCGACCCGTTCTCGAAATCACCAGCTTTGTCAATCAGCAGGATCAGCTCGTCTGGCCGTCTGATGCCCCTGTCTCCGGGGATTTGATCACCAAGCGCGATCAGGCCGACGAGGCGATTCATGAGGTCGTGCAGGAATACCGGGCCATGAACGGCGCTCAGATCAACACTGTGGCCACTGCCCGGGAGGATTTGATCGCTTACGGACAGCCCGCGCTTCAATACCTTCGAGAAACCTCCACGGCTCGCGTGGCCGATACCTTCCACCTGTTCCTGCTCTCGCTCTATGACTCGCTGGCGCAGGCTGCCGAGCAGGGAATCAACGCGCAGGACCGCTGATTCCCTCGCCCGGAGCGATCGCTTCCTCATCGCATCGATGGCGAATTGCCATGCCCGACCCGGTCAGAGACTATTTGCGAGGCCGAGGATGCTCAGACAAGGCGATCCGCGGTGGGCTCGAATACCTCACGGGAAAGTGGGAGTCGACGGCGGCTTCTGTCGCCCAGGGTCAGCCGCAATACTACGATCATTATCTCAATGAGGTGATCGTTCGCGACATCCTGGCTGGGGCGTTGGAGGCCGCTCCGCCGGAGCAAAGGGACCGTTTCGAGGGCAGGGTAAAGGCGGCCGACGACCTCATCAGGTCGCACCTCCTCCCGCTCGGGCAAACCCTCGGCAATGAGGTGGCGGCACGGCGTCGCGGTTATTCGCGGGGCCGCGAATGGTGGTTCTACCACCGCCCTTTCTCGATCGACCGGAGCTGGCCGGAGCGGCTCACCGCCCCGGGGGAAAGCCTCCCTTGAACCTGGCGCGGTCTGGGCGTCACGGGCTCACAGAACGCGTACTCCTGAAAGGGGCGTCAGCCTCACGAAGGGCCAACGAGCCCCCCCCTCGGCGCCCGGACTCGGATGCCGGAGAGATGGTTCTGTCCGGCACCAATCGAGGACGATGCGCGACTTGATCCTCGCAACTCACTTCGGCTCGCCGAGCACCTTCTCGACTTCCTCCACGAAATTCGCTTGATTGACATCGAGCGCCGAGATGCGGCCTTCCGAGTCAATCAGAGCATTTGCCGGGATCTCACTCACGGCGTAGGCCTGGGCAATGTCTCCCTCGCCCGGGGAGTTGATGAGATTCGGCCAGCTAATGTTGTAGTCCAGCACGTAGCGTCGGACCTCGGGAATGACCTGCTCGACCGGCTGGCTACCCGAGGCCAAGGCGTCAAGGTTCACTCCCACAATCTGCAAGCCCTTCTGACGGTATTCGTTGTACGCCTCTTTCATCCAGGCGACCTGTTCGGCGTTCGGGCGATACCAGGTGGCCCAGAAGACGAGCAAAATGGGTTTCCCCTCGAAGTCTTCCAGCCGGACCAATCGTCCGTCCACGTCTTTCCCCTGGAAGCTCGGCGCGGGGCGGCCGATCATGTCGAGTTGCTGAATTCGATTGGAGAGGTAGTCGAGAATGGCCGGCTCGTTGCCTTCCTGGGCACTCTCCTTGACCGTCCCGAAGGCCTTTCTGGCAATCTCGTACGCACCAGCCTGCACCAGTCGCTGGTAATAGGCGTCGAGGAGGGACAGCCGAGCGGCGACGGGCAAGGCCACTCGGGCAAGTTCAGCCTCGTCGGCCTCTTTTCCTGCTTCAATGGCCCGTAGCAGGCTCTCGAGTGATTTTTCGAAGTCACCTCGATCGGCCTCGGCCATGATGTTGATGACCTCGGCGAGATACCGCACGACGGCTGTCGGCGGCTGTTGTGAGAGAATTCGTTCGGCGACCGGCTCGGCCTCCTGGTAGAGACCGGCTCCTAACGCATCTCGGAAATAGGTTTCGTAGATGGGGGCGGCCTCTTTCGGATCGCTTCGGCCCGCCAACGCGGCGAGCTGTTCCAGTCGCTCCCGTTCCAGAGCGCGATACTTCCGGTTGAAGTCGGCGTTAATGGCCTCAATCGAGTCAGTTTCCGTCGGGGCCGGTTCCTGGGACCATCCCACCGTGGGAGCCAACAGGGCCAGGGTCACGGCGAGCCGGTGGGCCGGGGCGAGTCGAGAATGGATCATGGCGGGTTCGGGGCTCCTTTGCGGCTCCTCATCGCGATCCGATCCGCGCCGGTCGCGCGATCGGGGGATCCCCGGACGGCCTCTCGTCCGGTTCTCCCATCGCTTCAGAATTGATCATGCCAGGAAGTGGCGCAGATGCCTAGGGCCGAGCCGGGCTCCCTCGCCAGGCTGGTCTGCCCCTTCCAAAGCGTCCGCGCGCCCTTCACGACAGGTCAAACGATTGACTAAGATGGTCTAGCTCACTGAGAGCAACAGAGGGGCGGATGGAGCCCCCCGATCGGTCCGACACCCGCCGACCGACCGACCAACCCACCCCCCGACCCGTCAGCCCGGCCGACCATGACGCGACGCACCCGAGGACGAGAAATCGCGCTTCAGGTCCTCTATCAACTTGACCACAACGCGGACCTTGCCCCCGAGGTCATTCAGGAGTTCGTGGAGCGCCGCCTCCACGACCCGACTCTGAGATCCTATGCCGATGCCCTCATTGAAGGCGTCCGTTCCCGCCAGGATCATCTCGATGAGCTGATCGGACGGGTCGCCGAAAACTGGTCGGTCGAACGCATGGCGGCCATTGACCGCAACGTGCTCCGGCTCGGTGCCTTCGAGATGCTCTACCGTACCGAGGTTCCGGTCAAGGTGGTCATCAACGAGGCACTTGAACTGGCCAAGCGCTACAGCACTGCGCAGTCGAGCCGGTTCGTGAACGGGATTCTCGACCGTCTCCAACCCGCCGCAACCGAGGCTCGCGGCGGTACACCACCGGCCGAGTTGCTTCCCCCCCCAACCTCAACCTCGGAAGCTCCGGAGCCTTCTCTCAAAGACGAAACGGCCGATCGTGAGCCTGAATCATCATGAGCCGCCGACGGCCGCGCCCCCGGCCGGCTCCTCGGGTCGATCGCGGAGCCGACCTGCACGTGCATACAACCCATTCCGACGGCTCCTGTTCTCCGGGAGACGTGGTCCGCGCCGCGGCGACGGTCGGGCTCTCGGCCCTGTCCATTACAGACCACGACACCCTATCGGCCCTTGATGTTGCTCGACCCGAGGCCGATCGGCTGGGCATCGAGCTGATTCCCGGGATCGAGCTGAGCGCCTCCGACGACGGTCGAGAGGTGCACATCCTCGGTCACTTTGTCGACCCTGACGATCCCGACCTTTGCGAGGCTGCGGAGTCGTTGCGACGCAATCGTCAGGAACGCTTGGACCAGATGGTTGCTCGCCTTGCCGGATGCGGCCTGGTGGTCGATCCCGAGTCGCTGCGGCGCTCGTATCCTCGAGCAGCCCTTGGACGCAAGCATCTGGCCGATTACCTCGTGAGGACCGGCCAGGTTGCCACCCATCGTCAGGTCTTTGCCCGCTATCTCGGCGATGACGGTCCGGCCAACGTTTCCAAAGGGGGGCCGACGGTGGCTGAGGCCATCACCCTGATCCTCAACGCCGGCGGCGTTGCAGGGCTCCCTCACCCACCTTATGATTTCTCTTTGGAGCGGCTTGCATCGTATCGAGAGGCTGGGCTTGCCGCCCTGGAGGTCGATGGTCCCGGCGTCGACAACCGCCGATCACGTCGCTGGCGGGAGATTGCCGACCGCTTCGATCTTGTTCCCATTGCCGGCTCCGACTTCCACGCTCCCGACCGGGCCGGCCGCTGGGTCGGGGCCATTGCGACCCCGGCGGACGACCTCAACCGGCTTCGTCAGCGTGCGGGGCGCTCGTGATTGGCTCCCCACGCTCATCCCAGACGATCGGAGACGCTTCGCCATGCCGACCGACCCGATCCTCGATCGCATCCGAGTCGTTCAGGGTGACATCACCTCGCTCAAGGTCGACGCCATTGTCAACGCCGCCAACGAGAGCTTGCTCGGCGGCGGCGGGGTCGATGGGGCGATCCATCGCGCCGCTGGTCCGGAACTCCTGGCCGAATGCCGGACCCTTGGCGGCTGCCCGACCGGGCAGGCGCGGATGACCCAGGGCTATCAGCTCCCCGCCGCTCATGTCATCCACACGGTCGGCCCCGTCTATCAGGGGGGCGACCATGGAGAAGCCGCCCTGCTCCGCTCCTGCTACGTCGAATCGTTGACTCTGGCACATCAACACGGCGTCGAGTCGATCGCCTTTCCGTGCATCTCGACCGGCGTTTTCGGCTATCCGAAGGCCGAGGCCGCCACGATTGCCGTCGACGCCGTCCGCCTCTGGCTGCATGTCCACGACTCGCCCCGGGAAGTCATCTTCTGCGTCTTCGGTGACGACGACCTTGCCCTCTACCAGGCCGAACTGGGGCTCGACGAAACCGGACCAGCCGAATCGGAGGCGAATCGCGTACAATAGCGTGCGTCCGCTTTGTACGGTCGGGGATCGTGATCACGCCGCGACCGGATTTCCCTCACGACCCTCGACCGACGATCATGGCCTTCAAAGACCTCCTCTCCCGCTTCAAGAAGGGCCTGGCCCGCACCGCCAAGCTGTTCGACGTCCGCTCCTGGTTTGGCCGCAAGGTCGATCAGGACTTCCTCGACGAGCTGGAAGCCAAGCTCATCCGGGCCGATGTCGGCGTGAAGGCCACCGAGATTCTCATCGATCGCGTCCGCGAAGCCTTCGCCGACAAGACCGCTGACGAGGATCTACTCACCTTCCTCAAGGCCGAGATGAAGGTCCTGCTCCAGGACCCCAAGGCCGGCGAGCTGAACCGGGCCGCCTCAAACCCGACCGTCATCCTCGTGGCGGGAGTCAACGGCTCGGGGAAGACAACCTCGATTGCCAAGCTTTCGCAATTCCTGAAGGATCAAGGGCACTCGATCGTCCTTGCCGCCTGCGACACCTTCCGCGCCGCCGCAGCCGACCAGCTCGCCATCTGGGCCGATCGCGCCGGGGCCGAGCTGGTCCGCGGCAACCCTGGGGCCGACCCCGCCAGCGTCGCCCACGATGCCTGCGATCGCGCCCTCGCCCATAAGACCGACTTCCTGATCGTCGATACCGCCGGCCGCCTGCACACCCAGACCCACCTCATGCGCGAGCTGGAGAAGGTCCGCGGCATCATCGCCCGCAAGATCTCCGGCGCCCCTCACGAGGCCCTGCTCGTCCTCGACGCCACCAACGGCCAGAACGCCCTGCAGCAGGCCAAGATGTTCTCCCAGTCGATCGACTGCTCCGGCGTGATCCTCACGAAGCTCGACGGCACCGCCAAGGGGGGCATCGTCGTCGCCGTCCGCCAGCAGACCGGCCTGCCCGTGAAGTTCGTCGGCGTCGGCGAGGGGATCGACGACCTGCAGCCGTTCGACCCGGACGCTTTCGTTGAGTCGCTCTTTTCCTGATCCCTCCTTTCGTTCGTCTGGATCGGCAGCTTGCCGATTGCTGCCTGGCCCCGATGTCCGATAGAATCCGAAGAAGAATTCAACGAATCGTCAACACCGACCCTCGTCCCTCTTGGCTCGGAGCGATCGAGACGCATGGAACCGACCACGTCCGGCCCCTTGAATCTTCTTCAGGACTGGTTCCTGGCCGATCCGATGCGCGGCCTGGCCGCCCTGGCCTGCGTGATCGCCCTGGCCACCACGCCGATCGCCTTCGCCCTGCTCGGCCGCACCGAGTACCTCCACACCCGCAGGGGCCGTGTGTACCGCAAGCCTGAATGGTGGTCGGTCGTCTGCGGCATGGCCCTGGTGATGGGAGTCCCGGGCATCATCCTCGTCCTGCTGGTTAAGAGCCAGTACTTCGATGAAGATCGCTACGCCTTCGACCCCAACCGCACCTGGTCGGTCGCGGACCAGGGACGACAGTTCCGCAACGCTCAGGAACTGGCGGACGCGGCCCAGCAGGAATACGAACGGCTACAGAACGAGCGTCGGTTGATTAGCGACGGGATCAAGGCACTCGACCAGGCGATGATCACCCTCAGATCGGCCGTCGCCGTCGCCCCCCCGACCGCCGAGGCCATGCCCGAGGTCCTGGAGCGACTGGCGACCATCCGGAAAGCCGTCGGGGTCGATGCCCCTCAGCAATTGCTCGACGAGACCGCCCCGCCCATCGAGATCGCCCGCTCTGGAGCCCCAAGCTTCCCTTATCCCTTCATGATGCCTCCTGGAGTGGACTGGGGTGGGATGACCTCCGGCGCTCCTGCGGCCGCGGAACCCCCCGGCCCCGGTCTCTCACCCGCCGAACGCGAGGCCGAACTCGCCCAGGTGCCCGACGAGCAGCGGTCGCTTGCTGCGCTTCTCCCGCTGACCAACCTGCCCGAGGGCTGGGCAATTGGCGACTCGGGTGGCCGATCGCTCGAATCCTTTAACGCCGGCAACCTCTACGAGAAGATCGACGGCCGCGCCGAGAGCTTTGTTCAGTACGACGTGGTCGGGATGGCTTACACCTTCTATCACCCTGAAGGCAACCCCGCCAACGAGGTGCAGCTCTACATCTTCGAGATGGACAGCCCCCTAAAGGCCCTCGGTAAGTACGGCACTGAAAAACCCGAAGAAGCCGAATCGCTCCAGCTCGGCAGCGCCGGCTATGCCTCCGGGGCTAGTGTTTTCTTCCACGCGAAGTCGTATTACGTTCAGGTCGTGCCCACTTCCGAGTCCGACGAGTTCCGCGACTTTGCCCTTACGATCGCTCGGCGTATCTCGAACGAGGTGCTTCCCGGCTCGGCCCCCGAGCCAAAGCCCGAGGGTGAGACCGCGCTCGCCTCGGCCGAAGCCGAGGAAATGGCGGACACGGATGCGGCTTCCTCCGCCGCCGAGGCGGCCGACCCCACCGCCTTGTTCGCGCTCCTGCCCGACGGCCCCGGCCGAACCAACGAGCAATACCTCGCGCAGGATGCGTTTGGCTATGCCTTCCTCTCCGATGTCTTCATGGCCAGTTACGGTGAGAACGATCTCACCTGGCAGGCATTCATTCGACCTTATGCCTCTCCTGAACGTGCCCAGGAGATTTTCGAGCTTTATCGGGCCGATGCCGAGTCGTTCGACGCCACCATTACGGAAGTCGAGACCGAGGTCGCCGATGCCATGTTCGTTGCCGAGAATTTCGGCCTGATCGAGGTCATTTTCCGCAAGGGCAACGCCGTCGGTGGTCTGAACGATTCCACCGACCTCGATGCCGCCCGGGCCTTCATCGACCGCTTCGCCGGCTCGCTCCCCGAGACGGTGCCCCACTTCGACGAAGGCGAATGACCCGCCACGTTGTCGATCCCGGTGACATCGAACGTTCCGCGTGTCCTCCCGACCTCCCGCCGACTCCTTCCCCGAACTGAACCGAGGCCTTCGCCATGGGCGAGAAGCTAACCCGGACCCAGCAGAAGAACCTGGAGCGGCTCGGAGGGGTGAATCCCGCCGAGGCGCCCATCCCTCGACGCCAGTTCCTCACCCAAATCGGCGTCGGCGCGGCCGCCGTTGGCGCGGCCGCCGGGGTGGGCGTGGCAATCACCGACCCCTGGGGCATGAAGGGGGTCGAGCCGCCCCCCCCGGTCCGGTTGAAGGACTACTCGATTGCCCTCGCTCCCAGCCGGCCGAGCCTCGTCGTCGTCCGCGCGACCCCTCCCGACCGCTCTGCTTTTGAATCGCCCGATGCCGAGTACGCGGCCCGCGAGGAGCAGGCCCTCACCATGGTCCGCTCGGCTCTCCAGGAGATGGGCGGCGTCGAGCAGTTCATCCAGAAGGGGGACGTGGTCGTCATCAAGCCGAACGTCGCCTTCGACAAGAACCCGGACCTCGGCGCGACCAGCCAGCCCGACACCGTCTCGGCCGTCGTCAAGCTCTGCTTCGCCGCCGGTGCCCGCAAGGTGATCGTCTGCGACAACCCGATCAACAACCCCGAGAGCTGCTTCTTCAAGACCCGCGTCGGTGACGCCGCCCAGCGGGCAGGGGCCACCTTGATGCTGCCAAAGTCCAGCTACTTCGAGCCCCTCTACGTCGGCGGCGAGACGATCAAGGACACCTGGAGCATGTTCTACGCCCCCTTCAAGGAGGCAACGAAGGTCATCGGAATCAGCCCGGTCAAGGACCACAACCTCTGCAAGGCGACCATCTGCCTGAAGAACTGGTACGGCCTGCTCGGCAACCCCCGCAACCAGTTCCACCAGGACATTCACGGCATCATCTCCGACTTTGCCAAGATGATGAAGCCGACCCTCGTGATCGCCGACGGCCGCAAGCTCCTCATGCGCAACGGGCCGACCGGCGGCAGCCTCAACGACGTGAAGCAGTCCGACGCCATCGTCGTCGGCACCGATCACGTCGCCGTCGATAGCTGGTGCGTCTCCAAGCTCCTGGAGAAGCAGCGGCACGAGATCCTCTACCTCGACAAGGCCATCGACCGCGGCCTCGCCTCCGACTGGCGGCCCCAGTGGACCCGAGAAATCACCGTCGTGTGAGGAGAGGCCCGCCATGAGCGGCAACGTCACACTGACCCGAGCCTTGCTTCGAGGACCCCTCAAGGTCCGGTTCCGCCCTGGTCTATCGGAAGATGCATTCTGGCGGCTCTGCCAGCAAAACCCCCAACTGGATTTCGAACGGACGGCGTGGGGAGATCTCGTTATCGTGGCCCCTGCCGGAGCGGATTCCGACTCTCGGAACACGGAATTGACGGGCCAGTTGTGGCTCTGGAACCGATCGAACGGCGATCCCGGATGTGTCTTCGGCCCTTCTGCCGGTTTCACGCTCCCCAACACGGCGGTCCGAGGCCCCGATGCGTCCTGGATCTCCCGGGAGCGTTGGGAGATGCTGCCGAGGGGCGATCGTGAGCGGTTTGCCCACATCTGCCCCGAGTTCGTGGTCGAGATTCGATCGCGGAGCGATCGCAAGCGGGAACTTCGGGCGAAGATGCGCGAGTACCTCGCCAACGGCGCCCAGCTCGGCTGGCTGATCGACCCCACGATCAAGGCCAGGACCGTTGAGATTTACCGCCCCGACCTCCCCCTTGAGGTGCTCAAGTGCCCCGACACACTCTCAGGGGAAGATATCCTCCCCGGTTTCGTGCTCGACCTCAAAGGGATCCTCTTGGATTGACCGGCTGGGTTGGATTCTCGGGAATCGTGTTCAACATTTCCCCCCGTTGCTGATAGACTCTTTCAACACTCGCACTTATCCGCGAATCATCCCCCTGGGCTCGACGGCCCCTGTTCGGAGGAACCGATGGTCAAGATCCGTCGCGCCTACGAGGCGCTCGCCCTCGGACTCTTCCTGTTCTTCTTGCTGATCACAGATCTGCGCTTCCTCAAAGGCTGGCCGGTCTCGTGGTTCCTGGAAGCCTCTCCACTGGTAGCAGTCGCCACTGCCCTGACGACCCACACGATCTACCGGAACCTGTTCTGGGGCCTCGTGATCCTCGGCATCACGATGATGCTCGGACGGGTCTGGTGCAACTGGATGTGCCCTTTCGGCATCCTGCACCACCTGTTCGGCTACATCGGCAACCGCCGCAACACGAAGCAGATGATCGAGGTCAACCGCTACCGCCGCATCTACGCCATCAAGTACTACATCCTGGCGGCGATGATCGCCATGGCCGCCCTCTGGATCGTCCCCGCCCTCTACAACGCCCCGGGCAAGATCGCCGAGGCGTACGACGAGGCCGCCCTCGCCCGCGCGGCCGAGGGCGAATCGGTGTCGTCCTTCAGCCAGGTCTTCGGCCTCTCGTCGTGGATGATTGGTCTGGGCCTGGTTTCGCTTGGGAGTTACGCGGTCCTGCGAGCGCTCGGCCTCTTCGGACCGGCCCGGCTGGCTCGGGTGCCGGTGTCGGGGGCCTTGCTCGGGGTGATTGTGCTGGGCCTTGGCATCGGCATCGTTCGTGCGGGCGTCCCGGAAACGCTTTCGGCCGTCGGAGATGGCGTCGGTCGATCGGTCGAGGCCTCGCGCCGGGGCAACTCGACGCTCCAGATCGGCCTGCTCGACCCGATCGCCCTCACCGTCCGGTCGATGACCACCAGCGTCCTCCCTTCGGTCGACAAGGCGACCGAAGGGGTCTACACCGAGACCCGCGAATACTGGTTCGCCTGGGTCGTCGGCCTGATCTTCCTCGGCTTCCTCGTCGCCAACTGGTTCATCCCGCGCTTCTTCTGCCGGGCGGTCTGCCCGCTCGGGGCCTTGCTCGGTGTCTTCAGCCGGTTCTCGCTCTGGCGAATCGACCGCGACCCGGTCCGCTGTACCGACTGCGACCTCTGCCTCAAGAGCTGCGAAGGCGCCTCCGACCCTCACACCGACCTCCGCAAGAGCGAATGCTTCGTCTGCTTCAACTGCATCGAGGACTGCCCGCACGACGCCCTCCAGTTCCGCTTCCTCCCGCGCAAAGCGAGTGAAGTCACCGGCCCGGCGCTTAATCGCCGATCCCTGATGCTTGCCGGGGTTTTCGGCGTCCTCTTCTTCCCGATGGCCCGGCTCTCCGGCGGCGTGAAGAAGAACTTCGACCGCCGCGTGATCCGGCCCCCCGGCTCGGTCGCCGAGGACGAATTCCTCCGCCGCTGCATCAAGTGCGACCAGTGTATCCGGGTCTGCCCGACCAACGTCCTGCAGCCTGCCCTGTTCGAGGCGGGGATCGAGGGGCTCTGGACCCCGATCATGATCTCCAAGATGGGCTGGTGCGAGCTGAACTGCACCCTCTGCAGCCAGGTCTGCCCGACCGGCGCCATCCGCGAGATTTCGATCGCCGAGAAGCTCGGCGTCGGCCCGTTCGAGGCCCAGGGGCCGATCAAGACCGGCACCGCCTTCTACAACCGCGGCCGCTGCCTCCCCTGGGCGATGGACGTCGAGTGCGTCGTCTGCGAGGAGGTCTGCCCGACCAGCCCGAAGGCCATCTTCACCCGCAACGTCGAGGTCACCGACCGCTGGGGTGGCACCCTCGAACTCAAGCGCCCCTTCATCGACCCCGAGAAGTGCATCGGCTGCGGCATCTGCGAGCACGAGTGCCCCGTCAAGGACGATCCCGCCGTCTACGTCACCGCCATCGGCGAGACGCGAGACAAGGAACGCTCCCTGCTCCTCTCGCTCGTCGAGGACCCCAGCCTGGCCGATCAGTTCATGGCCTGAGCCGGGCATCTCCCGCCGATCACCACCCGCTCGACGGTGGTTTCGATCCCAGCATGGTGAACCGCCCTGTCAGGATACGGATACGCTACTTGTCAGGGTCTCCGGGATAGGCTTCGACGGGTCCACATTCCTCGGTCGCCTGGGTCGTGTATGTTGGAGGGGCCGGGTCATCGGCCACGATCCAGTACAAGTTGAGTCCATGCGAATCCGCTATGTTGAAGGCAGACTGATCCTGAGTATCCCACGGCGGCCAAAGCTCGGCCTCCGAGGGCTCATCCTCCTCGTCGCCGTCTCGGCATTGGTCCTCTCCTACCCGGTCAGCTACCATCGCCTCTCCCGGCGTGGGCTCCAAGAGGCCGAAATCTACGGCATCGAAGGCTTCCTGTACGTCCCCTTCGAGGAAGCCGCCGCCTCTGAGGACCTGTCCCGCCATTACGCACTGAAGGCAATTTACACCCCGGCGAACTGGATCGACAGGACGATCTTCGGCGGCCCGTACCCAACCCTTTGCATCATTTGGCGACTGAGTGGCTGACCCAGGCCGCTACGTCAAATAGCGTCTACGCCAGATGGGGGGGCTGCTGTCCTGCACGTCCGCAGGCCTTCCTGCGGCCAACCTGGGCTTGTGTGGGCGATCCCTGAAATGTCAGGGACTTCGGCCCGGATCGGGTCAAACGGCCGGGGTCCTCGGGGCGGTGAGGCACCCGCTCGTTGCGAATTCTCAAGGCTCGGGCAAATGTCCCGGGTGCTCGGCCTGATCGATGCGGTCCAGGAGCCAGGTCGCTCCCTCGACCCGAGCCCCGAGGGCCTCGACCCTCCTCCGGAGTTCCCGGTCGGAGGTGACCACCGTGATGTCCTCGGATTGGTCGGGGACCAGCGCGACAATATGATCATCGGCCGCGTTGGGCGCCGAATGCCCCGCGTAACGCACCAGGACGCCGTCGTACTCCCCTGCCGGCATCTCCCGCACGGGACGGCCGTCGATGACGACCTCAATCCGTTCGGGACGCGCCGCCGCCAGTCGTTGCAGGCGGCCCACGAGCCGGCACTTCGCGGCATTCGGATCGCGCCACCACCCGTCCGGCCGTGTGCCGATGACATTCATGGCATCGACGATTAGGAGCGGGGTCCTCGATGTCATCGCGTCTCGCCCCTGGTCGAGATCCGTGGGGTGGTCGTTGTCACGCAACGTCGATGCAAGTTCGATTCCCCCACCACGCAAAACCCCGGGCCCCGGCCCTGGCCCCGGAGTTCCCCACGCTTGCCGTGGGAAGAACTGTCCGGGAACAGGGCCGAGGCCCGGGAATCCGCCTGCCGATCGCTCAGTCGGCGTTGAGCACTGTCATCCAGAACGACGGCTCGGCTCGTCGAGCGCCCGGAGCCTGATCGGGCCCGCTGGCGGGGGCGACGGCCTCGACCTGTCCGACTTCCGCAGTCGGCAGAGGAAGATCGGCCCATCGATCGAGAATCGCGTTCAACTCGCCTCGATCGAGCCAGACCCCTTGGCACGACGGGCAGGTGTCGATCTCGACGTCGACCCGATGGTCGGTAATCAGCAGCATGTCGCAATTCGGGCACCTCATGACGTGTGTCCTCCTGAATAATGACCCAACACCATGAACACGTTGTGCAACGTCACCGTTCTCAATGTGGCCGAGATGAAACCAGGTGATTTCCCGGATCGAGTATCGGCCGAGACGCCACGCCCTGCGCATGCTCGGGCGATCGAGACTCCCGGATAATCGCGTCCAGTTCGCCTCGATCCAACCAGACTCCCCAGCATTTCGGGCAAAAGTCGATAGCCACCGGACCGCGATTGGCAGGCATCAACCGGGTGTTGCAGCTGGGACACTTCATGGGCAAACCCTCCTGAGCAAGACGTGTGATCGGCGGAACCGCCGGTCAACCTCGCAGAACGATGATGCAAACGGTTCCGCTCGTGAGGGATCCACTCGTGAAATTGCCAAGAGCACGGGCCACACCTCCCGTTCGCTCCCCCCCGGTGCGATTCGGGCGGCGTAGCACCGCGCTCTCGACAAGGAGGATTATTGGCAAAAAAATCCAATTCGACTATAAGAAAGCAGGAATCGCTCTCTTCGGATTTTTCGAACGATTGGCGAGCACGTCATGCAGCCCCAGATCAACTACAACCACCTCTATTACTTCTGGGTCGTGGCCCGTACGGGGAGCATCGCCGCGGCCTGCGACGAGTTGATGCTCGCCCCGCCGACGATTAGCACCCAACTCAAGACTCTGGAGACGAATCTGGGGAACCGCCTGTTCGAGCGCCAGGGACGGGGGATGGTTCTGACCCAGACGGGCCGCCTGGTTTTTCGCCATGCCGATGAGATGTTCCGGACGGCGTCGGACTTGATGGAGACCCTCCGCGGTCGTCCGCCCGGCCGGCCCATGCGGCTCACCCTCGGAATTGCCGATGCGATGCCGAAAACCGTCGCCTATCGCCTTGTCCGCCCGGTCATGACCGGGCCAGAGTCGGTCAGCCTTGTGTGTCATGAAGGAAAGCCTGCGCAGTTACTTGCCGATCTGGCCCTTCATGAGCTAGATGCGGTGCTGACCGACTCTCCCCTCGTTCCCGAGGTTCGCGTCAAGGCCTTCACCCACCTGTTAGGAGAATGCGGGGTGACATTGCTCGGCAGCCCTGAGCTCGCCGAACGCTATCGACCGGGATTCCCCGACTCGCTCCACCGTGCGCCGCTGCTCTTGCCGACCGTGACCTCCGCCTTGCGACGCATGCTCGATGCCTGGTTTCAGACGCGGGGCCTCCGACCCGAGATCCGAGGAGAAATTGCCGACAGCGCCTTGATCAAGGTCTTCGGCCAATCAGGGGAAGGGCTCTTTTTCGTTCCTTCGGTCGTCGAGTCGGAGGTCTGCGAGCAGTACGAGGTCGAGCGCGTTGGTCGCATCGACGAGGTCCGCGAGCGCTTCTTCGCCGTGACGATCGAGCGCACCATCCACCATCCGGCCGTCATTGCCCTCTGCGATGCGGCACGTCGAACGTTCGGAGAGGGACAGACGCCCAGCCCGGAATCCAGGTCGTGATGCCCGACAGGGACGCCGCAGTGGCGTTCGCCCGGGGGTGGCGTGTCATTGGGAAATCGACCCGGCAATACGCCAGTCGCGGCCCCCTGACATCGAGCGATCTCCGCGAGGATCATCCGGGGCCGCCGGCCCCTGCATCGGCCCCCGAGGCCGAGACCGATCACGACAGGGATCAGACCGTCCCTCCGAGCCATTGGATCTGCTCCCGCAAGGCCCTGATCTGCCCCTCTCTGTCGCGAATGCTGTCGATCTCTCCGTCAAGGAGCGTCGGCTTCTTGTCGGCCCAGGCCTTGAACGCCGAGGCGAGCTGGTCCACGGTCGCGGTGCCCTTCTGATAGTCGTTGAGCCTGGCGTCCAGCGCCTTGAGCTTGCTGCTTCGCCACTTGTTGCCGATAAATCCCGGCACGGTGGTGTCCCGGACGAAATCCCGACCGCTCGGGACCGTCGTCAGGCCGTCCCGGTGGACTTTCCGCTTGATGGAGTTGTCCCCGCAGCTGTAGCAGCAGGATGCCGGATCGAGGACGGCCGTGGTGCTCGTCGTCTCGTTTCGCTGTCGCTTGACGCCCACGCCCCACAGGTCGACGGCGAAGCAGCCGCGCGGGAAGCGATCGCGGTACTGGATGGCCGCGTCCTTCGGGCAGCCCACCAGCAGGAACCAGTGCCCGTTGGCGTTGCCCTGGGCCTGCTCGATGACCGTGATCGCCCCGCGGCAGTTGTTGCTGCGGAGCAGGTAGAACACCAGGGCGGTGCAGGTGTCGCAGCGGATCCCCATGGACCCCACATTCTGAAATCGCTGGTGGACCCGACGGCCGTACTCGAACCACCAGGACTCGCTGACGGTGTTCTGGCCCATCCCCTGGAGGAGCAAAGCCGTGTCGCTCTGGGAGCTCTTCATCATCGGGTCGTTGCCCGGAAGGGCGCCATCATCGACGACGACCGGCCGGACCTCATTCCTCATGGCCCCGCTCGTCGGGTTGTAGACCTTCTTGGTAATGGTCCTGAAAAGATAGGGGTCAATCAGATTCCGGACAAGGTTAATGTCGAATAATCGCAATTCTGCCCCCTTTGCCATGGATCGTGTTCGGAAGAAGTCATTCGACGCACGTTCCAGAGTCGCCGGTCGGTCTCGAGAGAATCGAATCGAACGACCATCAAGAGGCGAGGACCATTGAGGGTGTTGTTGATCGATTCTTCGCAAACACGATCCGGCGGACGACACCCTGCCTGTCGACGATGCCCGAGGCTACGTTCGACGAGGGCGCCGGAGGCTAAACAGGAGGGAGCGGGTCTGGTGGGGGGGGCCGGACCCGCCCTCAGCCGATGACGGCTCAACCGATGACGGTCAGGGCCGACTTTTGCTGCTTCTGTTCTTGCTTCTTCAGATACGACTCCAGCGGAGGCGTGTCCTCCTCGAAGCGCATGACTTCTTCCCAAAGGGCCTCGACCATCTCGGCTTCCTTGACGTGCCGGATCGGCACGCCTCGCTTGAAGATGATCCCCTTGCCGCTCCCGGCCGCGATACCGATGTCGGCCTCCTTGGCCTCGCCGAAGCCGTTGACCAGGCAGCCGAGGATGCTGATCCGAAGCGGATGGGTCAGCCCCTTCATCCGCTCCTCGACCTCGGCGACGATCCGTTCCAGATCGATGTCAAGCCTTCCGCAGGTTGGGCAGGCGACGACCTCCGGCTCGTTGATCCGTCGGCTGGTTGCCCGAAGGATGTCGAACCCGGCCTTCACCTCCGGTACCGGGTCGCCAAGCAGGCTCACCCGGATCGTGTCGCCGATGCCCCGGAGCAGGATCGCGCCGATCCCGGCGGCGCTCTTGAGCGTCCCGTACTCCCGGGAACCGGCCTCGGTGATCCCCAGGTGGGTCGGGTAATCGCTCTTCTCGGCGAACAGGCTGTAGCACTCGACGGCCGTCGGCACGTGGCTGGCCTTGAGGCTGATGATCATCTGGTGGTAGCCGAGCGACTCGGCAATCTCGATGTGCCTCAGGGCGCTTTCGACCATCGCCTCGGGACAGGGAAAGCCGTACTTCTCGATCAGATCTTCTTCGAGGCTCCCGCTGTTGACCCCGATCCGCATTGGGACGCCTTTGTCCTTGGCCTTGCGGACGACCTCCTTGAAGCGCTCGATTCCCCCGATATTGCCGGGGTTGATCCGAATCTTATCGACCGCGCGGCGGCCCGAGGGTGTCTTGGCCTCCAGGCAGGCCAGGGCCATCCGGTAGTCGTAGTGGATGTCGGCGATCAGCGGAATCTGGATGTGGTCTCGGATCGCCTGGCAGGCTTCCACGTCCCCTTTCTTGGGCACGGTCACGCGGATGATTTCGCAGCCGGCCTCCTCCAAACGCTTGATCTGTTCCAAGGTGGCGGCGGCATCGGCCGTGTCGGTGGTGGTCATCGACTGCACCCAAATCGGGTTGTCACCGCCGACAACGTGGTCGTCGATACCCACCTCGCGGGTCTTGTGCCGCTGGACCGTGGTCGCGTAGGCCATCGCTGTGTCGCGTCCGTATCGTTCGAGGTGCTCGGGCTTTGCGCATTTTTCACGCAAAGTGTGGTTTTTCCCTGCTTATCGTAGTCAAGCGGGGCCGTGGCATCAAGATCACGCGAGCCAGGCCGGGTTGAGAACGAGTGTCGCCGGGGGATTGTTCCTCGGAATCGTCGCGACAATCATCAACGCTTTGAGTCCCGGCGTGTGAGCCGAGATTCCGCCCTGGTTGCAATCATCCGTCGAGGTCTTCCGCCCGGTGATCCCCTCCCGGCTCAAGCGTCTGTTGCTCCCGCTCTGGAACGGCGGTCACCAGCTTGCCTGGCGAGCCGGCGAGTATGCCGGGGCGATCCGCCATCGCCGATTCGATCGCTGCGCCGTCTGCGGCCGATGGGGGCCGAAACTCTACCGACGCTGGGTCATCCGTCCCGAATTGGAGCGGCGATCGGGAGTGTCTCCCCTGGCGGTCGAAGCCTGGGCGCGCAAGGAATCCTGCGACTGCCCCTTCTGTGGGGCAAAGCTCCGAGCCCGACGCATCGCCGAGGTCCTTCTCTCCCTCGACCTCCTTGGCGACCCCCCTTCCCCGGCCCGTTCCCTCCGCGACTGGGTCGCCTCTCCCAGGGCCCGCGCCCTGAGGGTGGCCGAGGTCAACGAGATTGAGGGCTTGCACACGTTCCTGCTCCAGCTTCCCCATCTCTCCTACAGCGAGTTCCGCGACGATGCCGCACCTGGTGAGGTGATCGCTGGCATCCGCTGCGAACACCTGGAGCGCCTGACCTACGCCGACGCCTCGTTCGACCTGATCCTCACCTCCGAGACCCTCGAACACATCCCCGATCTGACCGCCGCGTTGAGCGAGATCCATCGCGTTCTCCGACCCGGAGGCCGCCACGTGTTCACCGTACCGCTGTTGCCTGGCGTCCCCAAAACGTTCGCTCGCGCCAGGCTCCGCCCCGACGGCACGATCGAACACCTCGCCACGCCGGTCGCGCACCCCGGTGGCGACTGGGGCTACCCCGTCTTCTCGGAATTCGGGGCCGACCTTCCCGAGATCCTCCTCAACGCCGGTTTCGAGGTTGATCTCATGTTCGGTCCGGTCCGGAACGACGACCTCTGTCAGGTCATCATCTGTCGGAAGCCGAGGGAATCGATCATCCCGAAATGATCGTCTCATTTCTTCTGAATGCGAAGGAACTGGCCCATGCCATCCCTACCCTCTCGTGATCAGTTCCAGGGGTGTCTGATCGGACAGGCTGTTGGCGACGCCTTGGGTGCACCTTACGAAGGAATGCCTCCCGAGTTCATCGCCCAGGCTGGCCCTGCCGAGACGATTGTCACCTTCCCACCGCATCAGACCCTCCGTTACACCGACGACACCCAGATGGCGGTTGGGCTGGCCGAGACGCTCATCCGGCACGGAACCATCCGTGAAGCGGAGCTCATGGCAACCTTCGCCGCTCATTACGACGTGAACCGTCGTTACGGCTTCGGTGCCCGACGGCTCCTCCAGGCCCACCGTGACGGAGAAGATTGGCAGGCCCTGGCCGAACATCACTTTCCCGGAGGCTCCTTTGGCAACGGAGCCGCCATGCGGGCCGCACCGGTCGGCCTCTTCTTCTGCCACGACCTCGATGCCGTTGCCGATCAGGCGGCCGCCTCGGCTCGACCCACCCATCGGCACCCGCTCGGAATCGACGGCGCCCGGCTCATCGCGCTCTCCGCCGCGATGGCCGCGACGATGCACCCCTTCGACCGCTCCGGGTTCTTCGGAGAGCTGACCCGACGTTCGCAGACGGTCGAATTTCGGAACCAACTCGAACAAGCCGTCTCACTCGATCCCGACGATCCTTCCCCTCCACCCTTCGGCAATGGGATCGAGGCTCACCGATCGGTCGTCTCCTCCCTCGTGGTCTTTGCCGCCGCTCCAGACGATTTCCCGAAGGTTCTCGCCCGGGCGCTCTCGCTCGGTGGCGACGTCGACACCCTGGCCGCGATGGCCTGCGCTCTCTGCGGTGCCCGCGTCGGACTCGATCGCATCCCGATGCACCTGGTCGCCCTGCTCGAAGATGGACCCGAGGGACGAGATTTCCTCCTGAAGCTTGCTGGCCGATTGCATGCCGCGCGTGGATCCCAGTCCGCTTCAAACCGTGATTGACAGGAGCCATTTGGCCAGGAGGGACGACGGAATCCGCCCGATCGCTCGTTCCGCGGTCTCTCGTGGTCGGAGATCATCCTTTCAGAGATGCTCAATCGGGACTACCGTCCCGGACCGTCGTCCGTAGACGGACCTGGGCGAGGGTTGCCCGCGACGGGAGCTGCCTCGGTCGGAACGGTAAACTCTTCCACGGGAACCTCCTCGCCAGGAACCGGATCAGGAGGCGGGAGCAGCGGCTCCTCGATGTCGAAGTCGAAGACGTTCCCCCCTTCCGTCACAGTCACCTCGTGCGTTGCCTTGCCATGGTCGCTCCACTCAGGCGGGAGCAACTCCTTGGCTGAGAAGAGCCCATAGGGTTGTGCAAGGCCCGATTGGGAGGCCAGATCGTACACCGTTCCGTCCGTTCCCACCTTGTAGCTAATCAACACCTTGTAATTGGCCGGCGCCGCCCCGCGTCTTCCGGCGTGTTCGAGAACGTAATTCCCGGACTCGTCGGTTCCGCCGATCGCCAGTGTTCCGTTTTCTTCGGTCTGGACAAAACTCACGACGGCATTGGCCAGCGGCTCACCCTGGACAGTCACCTTGCCGATGACGGGATGAAGCTCCGGCTCGACATAGTCCGACTCACCCTGGCAGCCGACCTGCAGTGTGGCCCCGGATCCGAGGACCAGCATCATCAACCATCGAGATTGCATCGAGACGATGCTCCTTGCCCCTTCGGGCGGGATGAGGGATCGCGGCCCCTTCACAGGCAAAGGGCCGCGTGGTCGGAAAGAGTGGCGGCACCGAAGGTCGAATGGCCTGAGAGCGCGAGGTCGGCCGTCGGTGCCCACCGATTTACTTCGACTTACTGCTCGACTTGAAATCGATCTGGAAGTCCGTGGCCCCCTCGTCCGGAACCTCGACCTCGTGATCGAAATTCTGGGGTGGAATCGTTTCCTTCGTTAGCCCCATGAGCTGCTTCTCGAACGAAGCCTTCGCAAAGACCTCCGAGACTTCCACACCGCTTGGTGGGGCAATTTCCTCGGTCTTGCTCACAAGAACCCGGTATTTCCCGGGCGCCAGCCCTCGACGGCCTTTGAAGGTCATCTGGAAATTGCCGTTCGGGCCGGTCCGGTCGCTGCCCGAAGTCGCCTCCCCCTCGCTCGCAACCGGGACGAAGGCGATCTCCGCCCCTTCCAGGGGTTGGCCATCCAGCGTGACGATCCCAGCCACGGGGACCAACTTCGGACCGCCCCCACAACCGACGAGAATCAGGGCGATCGAGACCGTCACCGCCACGGCGGCGCGGACCACAATCGAACGAATGGTCATACTCGATTTCCTTGGGACCCAGGTGGTCGCTCTGGTGATGCACTGCTCTCCTCAGCCGTGACCGAAGAGAGCGAACCTCGATGGTTGAGGAACGTCCCCGATTGGCGAGAGGTCGCATCCGATCGGCCCGACCGAACCGACCTCCCGTTCGAGAAGTCGGTTCGGACGGTGATCGACGGGGACATCAAGCCGACTCCGACCGGCCCGGAATCAGTAGGCGTCAGCGCTAATCACTTCCCCACCCCGGATCGTCTGCAACGCATACCAGGTGAAGGGATTGATCGTGTCCTTGATAAATCGCACGCTCCCGTCCCCCATGCAGACGTTGATGCCTCCAGGGTGTTCGCTCGACATGACCCAGGCATACGAGCCGCGCTTGTTCTGCTCGCAGGCCAGTGTCCCGTCGCGGTTTCCCCAAGGAGCGTTGGGGGTTGAGGCCGTGGCAAGCGTCGAGGTGGGAGGCCAGACGACCAGGTGCGTCGATGTGTGAGTCCCAGCGCCCCAGTAGGGGCCAAAATAGCGGAAGCTCGCGCACCAGTTAATCGTATTGCTCGACTTCTCGCCGATCATCACCGAGTTGCTCAGCCCGTCTCGAACATCCTGCAGCCGGGTCGAGGCATCGGAATAAAACATCGCCCGGGTCGGCGGCAGATTCGGCGTCGCCGGGGTGATGCAGTTGTATTCGGTGAACTGGCCAGTGGCAGTGCCGTAGTTGCTCCGCCGGGCGTTCTGCATGTGGTACGGGCCGGTGCCTCCCACCGCGAAATTCTCGACGGTCGGCTCCTGGTCCGAAGGGCATGCGTACGAGGAGACCAGTGTGCCAACGACCGTCGTGTTCACGATCGCATTGCCCGAGAGGACCGTGAACCCGGTCGGAGCCGGCCCGTAGCCGCCCCAGGCGTCGTTCGACGACGGTTGCGAGAAGTTGTACGCGTTGAACAGCGACGCCTGCTCCACGTAGCCGAGGATCATCGAGAAGGCCGTGGTATTCAGAATCGTGGCAGTCGGATCGCCACTTACGTACGCATGTTGACAGGTGCCCGAGCGAAGCTTCGGCGGTGGCAACGCCTTGTTCGAGGATTCGTAATTATGGAGCGCGAGTCCGATCTGCTTCAGGTTATTGGTGCACTGGGCGCGACGGGCCGCCTCTCGGGCCGACTGAACAGCGGGCAGCAACAGGGCAATCAGGACGCCGATGATCGCGATCACCACGAGCAACTCAATCAGGGTGAAACCGCGACGCAAAGCGTTTCGATTTAAGGACATGAAGAACCCTCCGATGCGTGATTGTCCGTACGGATCCCGGGAGATTCTGGAGCCCGTCAGCGAGTCCCGAGATGCCAAAAGGGGAGCGAGTAACGAACGGTTCGGAGAGGAAAAAGCCTTATTTCGGGATAGGCTAGTTATCAACATGCAGAGCAAGTCGGCAGGTTTCAAGAATAATCTGTTAAAATTTTCTTTTGCAGTTAGGTCGCGACGTATTCGATCGGATTCGCCGACCTGCTCGGTTCGGTCCGACGATGACGGTACATCCACTCCGGCCAATCGCTTCAGGCGATTTCCCTCTTCGTGCTCCTGCCCCCCAGCGATCCGGCCTTGCTCAGTGGGGGGCCTCGGCTACAATCGACGGTCGCCCCGACTGGGCAAGAAAGGTGTGAGTCACGGTGCGCATTGCTTACTTCGACTGTTTCAGTGGAATCTCCGGCGATATGACCCTCGGGGCCCTCGTCGATTCGGGGGTCGACCCGCAGGCGATCGTCGGGGCCGTCCGAAAGCTCGGCCTGGAATTCGACCTGTCGTTTGAAACCGTTCGACGTTGCGGATTCCGGGCAACCTATGCGCGGGTCGTCGCCCCAGAGGAGCACGCCCATCGTCATCTCCCCGAGATCGAGGCGATGATCGACCGGGCCGAGCTGCCCCATCGCCAGTCTGATTTGGCCAAGCGCATCTTTCACCGTCTGGGAGAGGCCGAGGCCAATTCCCACGGAATCCCGATCGAACAGGTCCACTTTCACGAGGTCGGCGCGGTCGATTCCATCGTCGATATCGTCGGGGCCGCTGTCGGGCTTGACCTGCTGGGGGTGGAACGATTCCAGGCCAGTGCGATCCCTCCGGGTCGGGGGTCGGTCGTCGCGGCTCACGGCCGGATGCCCCTGCCCGCTCCCGCCACCGCTGAGCTGCTTCGGGGCGTTCCCCTCGCCGATTCTCCGGTCGAGATGGAGCTGACCACTCCCACCGGCGCGGCCATCGTTTCGACCATCTGCGAACGCTTCGGCCCCCTGCCCTCCATGACCGTTGAAACGATCGGCCTCGGCGCGGGGACCAAGGACCTTCCCGGCCAGGCGAACATGGTTCGCTTGTTCGTCGGCACGGTGGCCGATTCACCTGATGCCGACCGCATCTGGGTCCTGGAGACGAACCTTGACGACCTTCCCGGTGAGCTGGTCGGCTACACGACCGGCAAGCTGATGGAGGCCGGAGCGCTCGACGCGTTCGTCACGCCCATCTACATGAAGAAGAATCGTCCCGGCGTCATGCTCTCGGTCCTAGGCACCGAGGCGAGCCTTACCAGTCTCGAAGCGATCATCTTCCGGGAAACGACGACCCTCGGGATCCGTCGCTATCCGGTCAGCCGTCACAAGCTTCGACGCAAGGCTGCGGTCGTGGAAACTCCCCTCGGCCCGGTTCGAGGGAAGCTCGGCTGGCTTGGCGACCGTCCCCCGACCTTCAGCCCCGAATACGACGACTGCGCCCGCCTTGCCGCTGAGCAACACATCCCTCTCAAGGACGTTTACCAGATGGCCCACGAGGCACATGCGTCCTCGGGCGCAGCCCCCCTTGAGCCTCCGGTGACAGATGACGAGCCGAAACCGCATCAGAGCCACGGCCACAGTCACGACCACGGACATGGGCACGCTCATCATCACGGGGACGATCACCATCACGGCCACGATCACCACCACGACCACTGAGCAGATCATGAGGTTCGGGGCTTCGTTATGCTCACGATTGCACAGGTGATGGTTTTGCTCTTGCTTCAGGCGGTGCCGCTGGTGTTGGTCGGAGCCGTCGCGGGAGCCGTCTGGATGCGACGTCGCAAGGATCGTCACGCCGAACCTCAAGGGGATCCGATCACCCAACACCTGACCGACCTGAGCGCAGCCATCGAGCGGATCGAACAGGCCGTCTTGCGAAACCAACCCTGTCGAGATCCCTTGTCGGGAGTTCGGATCGATCAACCCGATCAACCGACCGTTCCAACCCCTTGGCATCGGGACCAGAAACCGAGGCCGAACGAGCGGATCGCCGGACCAACGTTGATCCGCGTTCCTGACCTCACCGGGCCGGGAAAGGTGGTCGGCTCGCAGGCGGAAGCCGCCAGGAAATCGCTGGCCTCGAACGACCTGGCCCAGCGCTTCGCCCGAATCTGGGCGATGGCCGATCAGGGCGCTTCGGCCGATCGGATCGCCGAGGCCACGGGTCAGCCGATCGGACAGGTGGAGCTTGTCCTGAATCTGAGGCGACGCTTGCTCGACGATCCGAACGTCGAGGTGCCCGCATGACCCGCAGTCCCCAACTCGACCCGGCGTCGGCCTCTTGCCTGGAGCAGACCCGATCAGCCGTGATGAGTGTCCTGCTGCTTGATGGTCTGCTCATCGCCGTCAGCGGCCTTCTCCTGCGTCAGCGAGGGCCGGGCATCACTCTCGTCGCTCCCGAAGAGGCATACCGCTGGTCCCATCTGATTTTGCTGATCCTGATGTTTCTGGGTTCGGCCCTGAGACTGATTGGGACGGCCCGGCCTGTCCTCGACAACCCGAGGTACAGGAGCCGATGGTTCTTCTGGTCTCACGTCGCCAGCGCCTTGCTGGGCCTGATGGCCTTGCCGGTTGGCTTTGCCTATGCCTGGGCCGTGCGTCCCCAACTCTCGGCTGTTGGCCCGTTCTGGGCGGTGGCCCTGGTGCTCGGGTTACTTGCGCTGCCTCGCCTCGACGAGATCCTTGGCTTTGATCGACCCATGCCTTCCCGTCTTCCGGCCTCTCCCGAAGACGCCGAGGACACGGACCCGTCCCGGACTTCGAGCCCGTCTCACTCATGAACCTCACCTCCACCGAGCAAACCGTTCTCTGGATCTATGCCGCGATTGTCGCGGCCTGGCCCATCCGGCATGTGGTTATCACCCTCTTCTTCCGATGGCTTGATGTGCTCGACCTCCGCTCCCCTCGGTACGAGGGTGACGATCCGCCAAGGGTCACGGCCATCATCCCCGCCAAGGACGAGGAAGAGGCCTTGCCCGCGTGCCTCGATTCGGTTCGGGCTCAGACGTATCCCAATATCTCCATTCTTCTCGTCGATGACCGCAGTACCGACGCCACTCCCGAGATTGCTCGACGAGCCGCCGAGGCCGACCCTCGGGTCCAGGTTCTGACCATCTCCGACGACCTTCCGCCCGGCTGGACGGGCAAAACCCACGCCTTGCACCTGGCCGTTCCGCAGACTGAGGGGCAGTGGCTCTGGTTCCTCGATGCTGACACCCGGCATCATCCGGAGTGCCTCTCAATCGTCATGGAATATGCCCGCAAACAGAACGCCTCGCTTGCAAGTCTGCTGCCCGAGATGCGCTGCGAATCGTTCTGGGAAAAGGTCGTCACTCCGCTCGCTGGGATCGTCCTGATGCGGACCTACCCGACGTTCACGGCCAACAACGACCGGAAGAAACTTGCCTTTGCGAACGGTCAATTCCTCCTCATTGAGCGATCCGCCTACGAGGCGGCCGGAGGGCACGAGGCGGTCCGCGATCGGTTCGTTGAGGACATCGCCCTGGCCCGTCGGGTGAAGGCACTGGGCCGATCGGTGAAGACAGCGGTCGCTCCTGAGATCAGTTCGACACGCATGTATACATCACTTTCAAGCTTGATTCGCGGTTGGAGTCGTATTCTCTACGACGCTCACGACCGCAAACCACTGCCCCTGATTGGCAAGATTCTGGAACCGTTAATCTTCAGCCAGACGGGCGACGTGGCCCTGATCGCGTCACTCGTGATGCTTGCCCTTGGTCAGACCGGGCCGTTTGCCTGGTGGCTGCTGGGACTGAGCCTGGTGCACCAGGTGCTCAAGCAATCGGTGCTTTATCGGATGTACCGGCTCAACTCACCAAAGACGGCCGGTTACGCCATGTACTACTCGCTGGCCGGAATCGTTTCCGATGTCATCATTGCCCGGTCCCTTTGGATGTGCGTGACAGGACGGGTCACCTGGCGAGGCACCTCGTACGGCGAGCAGGTCGTTTCCCCGACCGACCGATCGCCGGAAGGTGCGGTTGGCCGCTCAGAAGCATCTTCGTGATGGTACGAGGCCGATTGCACGAGACGATTCCCTCGGCTGGAGGCTCCCAACCATGACGACCTGCTTCGCAACCGATCTGATCGCTCGAAACCCGAGCAACGGCACCGAGCTGGCGCGGATTCCCGGAACGACTCCCGACCAGGTTTGTCAGAGCGTCAGTCGGGCGGCGGCGGCTCAGCGATCCTGGGCCGATCGCTCGTGGCCGGAACGCCGAGAGGCCTTGAGACGATGGCACCGAGAACTCGCTCGGCGGGCTGATGAACTGGCCGAAGCGGTCTGTGCCGAGATCGGCAAGCCGATCGGCGAGGCGATGGCCGCCGAGGTGATCCCGAGCCTCGACGCCTTGCGATGGACGATCCGAACCGCCGGCCGGGTGCTCGCTCCTCGCACCGAATCCCCCCGATGGCAACGATGGCTGTTGATGCCCCCCGCTCGAATCGAGCGGAGGACGATGGGAGTGATCGGCGTGATCGGGGCCTGGAATTATCCGATCCTGCTGAATGCGCCAGTGATTGCTCATGCGATCGCCGCGGGCAACGCGGTGGTCTGGAAACCGTCCGAACTGTCGAGCCTTTGCGGGACCTTGCTTCAGGAAACGATCGACGCCGCCAAATTGCCTGAGGGGCTGGTCACAATCGTCCAGGGAGGCCCGGAGATCGGATCGGCACTCGTCAATGCGAATGTGGCAAAGCTCATCTTCACCGGTGGGCTTCAGAATGGCCGGCGCGTGCTGGAGGCGCTGGGTTCGAACGGAATTCCAGGTGTTGTGGAGCTTTCCGGGTTCGATGCGGCGGTCGTCTTGCCCGACGCTCCCGAAGGTCGAACCATGGCCGCCTTGCGGTGGTCGAGCTTCCTTGGTGCCGGTCAGGCGTGCATGTCGGTCAAGCGGGTCTTCCTGGTCGATCGCCCGGCCGAAGCCTGGGCCGAGACGTTCGCCGGTCTGGCCGATGCGCTTCGGATCGGCGACCCGAAGCAACCCGATGTGGACCTTGGACCCTTGATCTCTGATCGGGCTCGTGACGCCGTGCACGATCAGGTCCGAGCAGCCCTTGCCGCCGGTGCTCGCGTGCTGGCGGGGGGAGGGCCGGTCGAAGGGCCGGGGTCGTTCTACCGACCGACGGTGCTGCTGGCCCATCGAGGAGACGAGGCCCCGGAACGGGCCCTCGAAGGGATCTTCGGTCCGGTCGTGATCGTTCGGGAGGTGGCGAATGATCGCGAGGCTATCGAGGCAGTCAACGCCAGTCGATTCGGCCTCTCGGCCAGCGTTTGGGGACGCAATCGCCGGAGGGCGAGGACCCTGGCCGATCAGCTCGACGTGGGAGTCGTCGGCATCAACGAGGCGACCACCTTTTTCGCCCATGCCTCGGCCCCGGCCGGAGGGGTAAAGGCGAGCGGCTTCGGTCGGGTCCACGGCGCGGAGGGATTGATCGAGATGACCTCCCCCCGCACCGTCGTGGCTCGCTCGATCAATGCGCCCCGGCCCCAGGTCTTCCCCTATTCGAACCGCCTGGAACGCGTTCTGAGGTTGTATCGACGTATCGTTCATCGCTGAATCGTTGGGTCATGGTGTCTTCAACTCATATGACTGTCTGATTCGTTGATCCATGTGAAGCCGGTGCTCACGATTCGATGCCGTGTTCCTTGAGAAATGCTCGGAGAGGTTCGACTCCGGTGTACAGGACCGCCTGGAATCCTGCGGCGAGGGCCGCCTCGACGTTCAAGGGCCGATCGTCGATAAACAGGGCTCGCGTCTTCGAGCACCCTGCGATTCCCAGAGCCGCCGAGTAGATCGCATCGTCCGGCTTGGCCAGGCCGAGATAACACGAGGTGAGAAACCCTCGGAACACCTCGTGGAGCCGGAACGTGCGGACGCGGTACTCATGCAGCTCTCGCGATTCGTTGTTCAGAGTGAACAGGTGGCACGAATCGCGTTTTGCCAGGTTCCGGACCCATTCGAGGGCATCTTCGATGGGTTGAGATTGGCTGTACATGAACTCCTGGAATTCGTCGATGGTGAAGGCTCGGGGGCGGTAAAAGACGGTTCGACGCAGGTAGGTGTCCAGGGTGATCCGGCCTGTCTCAATGGCGGTCTTCGACATCTCGTGACGAGTCTGAAACTCCTGGTAGTCGATGCCAAACTGCTGGGCGGCAAGCTTGCGGCTAGCGGTGTCAAAACCGTTCGTCAACAAGACGCCGCCGACATCGAAAAAGAGCGTGGGTTTATCGTGCATGGGAACATCCTGAAACGGGTCGCGACCCTCAACCATCGGTCGCGCGGTGTGCCTGTCGATCGGGTTGCGGGGAGGGTGGGGAGTCGCATACCACCCTCTGGTCCGACGAGGTGAGAGCGATTCAGGGATTGGACCAAGTCCATCAAGCAGCGAGGTTCAGACAGACTCACTCATCGAGATAGACTTCGTCTTCGAGCCCTTTGAGGTAAGCGAGGGCTTCCTCAACGGTTGGAACCGGGGCGCCGGGCACGCGACCGTCGCGGTCGAGTCGCCCGAGCAGGAGCAGATCTTCGAGGGCCTGTTCGTCGGCCTCGATGCCGGGGACGCGGCGGGCTCGGCCACCGGGAGCGGCGTCGATGGCGGCTCGGGCCTCGCGGTGGTGGGCGATTAGCCAACGGGTTCGATCGGGGATCGCCCCGTCGAGCGCTTCCAGGCCGGCGGCGACGTGATCGCTCAGGTCGATCGCCTTCCCGACATCGTGGAGCAAGGCGGCGAGCAGGAATTCTTCGTCGAACGGACGCTCGGCGCGGGCCAGATCGAAGACCTGAAGGCTGTGGTAGAGGGCGTCTCCCTCGGGATGGGAACGGGCACTTTGTTTGACCATTTCCAGCGGATCGAGCCTCAGCTTGTAGAGGGCGAAGCGATCGAGATGATCGGCGAGGCGGGGAGGCTCGGCGTCGGGTTCCGGTTCGGGGACGAAGGCCGATGCGCCGGCGGCCTCGGCCTCGGCCCGATCTCGGGCCAGGGTCACGACGGCCTCGCGGACTTCATGATCCGTCGGCAGATCGCCGGGCCGGATCCGCCGTCCGAGCACGGCAGCAGCCTGGCGCTTGGCGGTCGAGTAGTCTGACTCGCTCGCCTGACCGAGCGGTCCGGAACCGGCTTCGGGGGCGATCTTGGGATAGAGCCGCCGGGCGGCTTCCTGGGCGATTTGCAGACGGAGCCGGTCGTCGGCCCGGGGAGCTTGCTGACGTCGCTTGTACTTGTCCGGTCGCATGATGGGATCTCAGCGTTGGCGGGCATCTGGAGGCCGGGTCGGGCTCGTCCCGAACAACGCACTCATTATTGTAAGGCCTGGATTGTGAGACGAGGAAGCCTTTCGAGTCTCGGCCCAAGGACGGAGGGCGGTTCGTTTCGGCTCGGCGGGTTATCTCTGACCGCAAACGGCGTCTGTGGTTGTTCGTTCGACGCCCAGGCGGTCGAACTCGGCCAGGACGGTTTCCGAGGCCGACGGATCAACAGCCTCGATGGCGTCGGTTACGATGGCGACCCGATAGCCGCGGTCTCGAAGTCCCCGCACTGCGCAGGCGACGCAATAGTCGGTCGCCACCCCGTAGACCACGAAGGTTGGTTCGTTCCGACCGTACCAGGAGATGACGCGATCGGCCTCGGGGTGTGAAAAAAGGTCATACCTGCGCTTCTGAATGGTCAAATGCTCAGGAACCGATTGGGGCGGCTGGAAAGGATCATCGGGGCCGAGAACCAAGCTTGCTGGCCATTGGGTTTCCTCGATTCGGTCGGCCCCCGGAGTCCCGACGAAGCAGTGAGCGGGAAACGGTTCGGGGTCGGGCTCGTCCGGTTCGTGAGCGCACGCGGTGGCAATCACGGGAATGCCTTCGGCTCGGGCGAATGCGGTGAGGCGGGCCAGGTTGGGACGGATCGCCTCGGCTCCTTCGATAAAGAGGGAACCATCGGGATCGAGAAAGTCGCGCTGGGTGTCCACATCGACGAAAACACGAGCGAGCGGAGGCATTGGTGAGTCCCCCCGAACTGCCTTGTCGAGATCGGGCGGAGTCGCACGAGATCGGAGACAGAAGGGATCTTGGATCAGAACGAAAAGGCCGATACGATGGTGAAGATACAAAATGCAGAGGGCGTCGTCGATTCTCGGCCATAACTCGCCTTCGTCTCGACGTCGTTTCCCGTCAAAGGGCGATCGCCCATGATGCGGATGATTCCAGGACAATTTCGAACGTGCTCGCGTCGTGAACTGCTGCGAGCCGGGTCGCTTTCGTGGCTGGGCCTGGGCCTCTCGGGAGTGCTCCGGGGTCAGGCGCAGGGTTCGGGATCGACGACGTCTCGACCGATCCGAGGGGTGATTCTCGCGTTTTGCCCCGGTGGCCCGAGCCACCTGGAGACGTTCGACCCGAAGCCCGACGCACCGCTCGAAATCCGGGGCGAGTTCGACACGATCGCCACGGCGATTCCCGGGGTCCGGTTCGGCGAGCACCTGCCTAGGCTCGCTCGGGCGGTGGAGCGGATGACTCTGGTCCGGTCGATGCGGACGACCAGTCCGGTGCATGAACTGGCCGTGCATCGGCTGCTCGGCGGGGTGGACGAGGTTCCTCCGGGGACAGGAGTGGCGGCATCTCGGAAGGATCAGCCCCACCTGGGGGCCGTGCTTGCGGCGACCCAGGCGGCTCCGCAGGGCGTGCCGCATGCGGTGATCCTGCCGACGAACCTGACGTTCGAAGGTGCGGTCTTCCCTGGTCAGAACGCCGGCTTTCTTGGCCCGAGGTTCGACCCGTGGCACATCCTTGGCGATCCGACCGAGGCCGGGTTCGGTCCCGAGGCTTTGGAACTTCCCGAGGGCCTCTCGATCGATCGCCTCAATCGGCGCCGATCGCTGCTGAAGACGGTGGACGAGGCTCGCCAAGGATTGGATCGACTGGCAAACTCGACACCAATGGACGAGTTCCGCCGCCAGGCGATCGCCATCGTCACCTCGCGGACCTGCCGCGAAGCATTCGACCTGGAACGTGAAGACCCTCGTGCCCGCGACCGATACGGCCGGACCCTGATGGGTCAGGGGTTGCTGCTCGGCCGTCGCCTGGTCGAGGCCGGGGTGCCGCTCGTGCAGGTGAACCTGGGAGAGTCGAACGTCTGGGATACGCATGAGAAGAATTTTGAACGTCATCGCGACATCCTCTGCCCTCCGTTTGACCTTGCTGTCTCTGCCCTGGTCGAAGACCTGGATGCGAGGGGTCTGAGCGACGAGGTTCTGGTGATCGTGACCGGCGAGTTTGGCCGCACCCCCCGAATCGGCCAGCCGATCAAAGGGGGGGCTGGTGCTAAACCGGACGGTCGGGACCACTGGCCAAGCGTCTTCAGTTCGCTTGCATTCGGCGCGGGGGTCGGTCGGGGCCAGGTCCTCGGCGCGAGCGATCGGCTCGCCTCGTTCCCGACGACCGAATCGTTTACTCCAGCCGACCTTGGAGCGACAATCCTCGAGGCTCTCGGAATCGACCCGACGATCGAGATCCACGACCCCCTCGGCCGCCCCTTGCCGATCAACCGCGGTCGGCCGATCCCCTGGTCGTGATCGGCGGAGAGGGAAGGGAACACCAGGCCGTTTCGCATCTCGTTGCCGAGGTGGACCGGCAACGCCACTGTCGCACGGTCGAGGCGGTGCGACAGTGGCCGGTGCGCCCATTGCTCGATGGTTATTTTGACGAAAACGTCTGTGGAATCACGGTTTGCGGAGTTCCTAATGGGTTCGCTCCGGGCACTGTCGCATCGACGGGGAGACCGAGTTGACAGTTTGGACAGTTCCTCGCCTATTTTTCGGCGCAGCCAACACCTGGGACTGCGAGCGGTTACGTCGAGACAACGCCGAAGTTCGGCGCCGAAAACTGTCAACCCGGACCCAGCGTGCAACAGCCCGAATGCGACAGTGCCTTCGCTCCGTCGCGGTGCGCACCGGGGAATCGCGGGGAGCCAGCGATGGTCAACGGGCATGGAGGACGGTCGAGGAATGCCGAAGCCGGCGCGGGTCTGGAGCGGTCGGATGCATAGCTGGTCCTGGGGAGGTGCGCTGGGTCGTTGGGCAGTTGAACGGATAGAACGCCTGTTCCGAAAAGAGGTTACGTAATTGAGCACGGGTTCGTTTCGGTGCTGATCGTGCCTGGCAATGGCTTCGTCTCGTCGCGAGTCGGACGCGGGGATGGGTTCGTTTCGTTGGATCGCAGGCTCCACATGGGGTTCGTTTCGCAAGCGTCGCATCACGGGAGCAACGCGGGGCCAAGGGTGGAGACCGCTGGGAGAACGAACGCGGCTCGAGGTAGAGAGCGAGGTGAGCGATTCGGGCGTCGATGCGTGCACGGAGAGCGGGGATCGAGGATCGATCGAAGGGAGGGCGGGAGGAACGTGAGGCTCGTAGATCGGCACGATGAACTCAGCGTGAGAAGGGAACAGGAGGGGGCAAGCGATTCGCCCGACTCTTGAAATCATCAGGTCGAGAGCGAGGTTTAGTCACACAATCTGGACGATTGAGCGGAACAGGGAGGAAGATGACGGGAATGATGACCCAAAGGGAGGAAGGGGTGAGGCAGCTCGATCGAGTCGGGGCGTTGCGGAGGAGTTCGAGGTTCGATGCTGGCCGGTCGGCGGTACGACCGTTACAATAGGCGCGATCGGATCGGACTCCGGATGGATAGGGGACGTTGGGCCGATGATCGGCGACACGATGGTCCCTTCTCGTCTACTGAGCCTTGCACCGACGGAGCGTGTCAATCATGTCGAAGCTTCGCCTGCTCAAGACCGGCCACGGTGACCTCTGCCTCGCCGAATGGGATGTTGCTCAGCCCGACAGTATCAGCGATGCCGAGCGAGCCTTCGCAGAACACTTCACTCCCGGCCGTATGGCCTTCCGGCTCGATGGACCGGGCAAGACCACACCGATCCGGGAGTTTGACGCCTCGGCGCCGGAGATCCTGCTCGTGCCGGCGATCCAAGGGGGATGAGTGATCGGCATTGAGGAAGGAGCCTTGAGCGAGGATCACCGCGTGACATCGCTTTTTACGAAGCTCAACCTCGGTCAGAACCGTGAGATCCTGGTGGACGGAGCCCCTCCGGGGTTCGAGCCGGAACTGGAGGCCCTCGACGGGGTGACGGTTCACCGGGAGCCGCGGGTGCAGGCGGCGATCCCGTTTGCGATGGTCTTCGTCAAGACGTTGGAGGACGTGGAGGCAGCTACCGCCTGGCTGCCGAAGGCGTCGGGAGATGCGGTGGTCTGGTTCGCCTATCCGAAGGCCTCATCGAAGCGATTCCGCTGCGAATTCAATCGAGACACAGGCTGGTCGGCGCTGGGTGACGCTGGATTCGAGGCGGTCCGTCAGGTCTCGATTGATGCGGACTGGTCGGCCCTTCGCTTCCGACGGGTCGAATTCATCAAGTCGCTGACCCGTGATCGTTCGAGGGCGATTAGCCCAGCCGGCAAGGACCGGGTTCAATCAAAAAAGGGTGACGAGTGATCGGTAGCGGCATTGGGTGGCTCATCCTGATGAGTAAGGTTGCAACCCAGTTCGGCGAAGGCGTGACCGCGTTTCTCAGGACTCAAATGGCCCGATTGTCGGTCGTCAAGTCATGATCCGCACGGGATACCTTCGTTGGGAGATCGAGGCCGCCGACGAGCGGAGCCAGGCGGATCGGCTTGCGCGCGAGGTGGTCTTGAAGGCGCGGCCGTCGTATCGGAAGGTGCAGATTAAAGGGGGAAACCAGGAGGAGGCGGCGGAGCGATTTGTAAGGGGAGAGGCGTCGTACGCGGCAGTCTTGCACGCGGTCGAGCGGTCGGGAGAAGAGGTCGAGGTGACGGTGCCGGATGTCGGGCCGCACATCTTCCGCTATTCGAGCAGTGACCGTGAGAAAAATGTTGGCTTCTGGATGGCGAAGCTGCATCGCGAGGTCGAGGCCTTTGCCCATGAAGTGGTGCGGGTGGCCGGGTCGTTCCCGAGGCTGGTGATCGCCAACCCGGCCTTGAGGGCGGGGTATGCGAAGCTGGTCGAGCATGAGGTGTTTCGGGTGATCGACGGGAGCAGCACTCCCGAAGCGACCCGAGAAGACGAGCCGATGACGCTCGATGCCGCTGCCTTCGCCCAAGGGGTGCCCGAGTTGGTGGCGGCGCAACTGGTGAGGGACGTGGTCGAGCCTCGCGAGTTTGAGGAGTTCTGCCGGGACGATCGGATCACGATCCGCAACGGACTGCGGATCTTCCGGATTTCGAGGAAGTCGCACGCGTTGATCGAGGTCTGGAAGGCCGACACCTACAGCGGCGAGGCGCGGCTCTGTGTCGTGTTCAAGGACCCGGGGATGCCGCCGTCGGATGAGGTGGTCATGAAGTATCTGCTGGCGAAGCATCAGCCGGACATGCTCTGGAAGGTCGGCGTGCGGTTCCCGGCCCCGACGGGGCGGTTTGATGCGCCGGTGCCAAGGAGGTGGCACTCGGCACCGTGATTGGACGGGGCGAACGGTGAAGGTCGCTGACCTCTGTTCAGGGATCGACCAATCGGCAATCATTGGGCGATCGCGTTGATGGGCGATGCGATTGTCGTACATGTTCCCTCCCTGAAGCAGAGGTTGCGATGAGTGACAACCCCTATGAGGCTCCTCAGACGAGCAGACGATCGGTCGAGGCTGTGGGAGTGCGGAGTGGGAGTCGGGAGGATCTGAAGAAGGTCGCGACGTATCAAAAAGGAATTCTTGTTTGCATCCTGCTCTACTTTGGGATCGTGATCGGTCAGTTCCTGGTGCCGCCAGAGCTGGGAATCGTGTTGCTATTGATGCTGTTGGGGATTGCGCTGGCCTCGATGGTGTTTATCTTCCTGCTGGCGATGAAGGTCTACAGCACGGCGCTGGGGATCGTGCTGGGGATTGGGGCGTTGCTTCCCTTGATCGGGTTGTTCATCCTGCTGATGGTCAACGGCAAGGCGACGCGGATTCTGAAGGAGAATGGAATCAAAGTCGGATTGATCGGGGCCAATGTGTCTGAGATCTGAATACGAAGTCGCCGATCGCCCTCGGCGAAGCGAGTGGTATCCCATCATGCCGATGCATATTCCCACGCCGACTCGGATCGAAGCCGCAGGAACTCAGCCGAAGCTCATTGATGAATACGTCGGTCGCGTCAACAGCGGGACTGACGGAGTGAGCATCGCTCACATGCGAAGCCCGAGCGGGTGGGCCGAGCCGGGTCAGGTACCGGAGTTTGACGAGTACACAATCGTGCTGCGCGGGATGGTCCGGGTGGAGCATCTCGACGGAACGCTCGACGTGCACGCCGGGCAAGGCGTCCTGACGCGCAAGGGGGAGTGGATTCGCTACAGCACGCCGGGCGAGGAGGGAGCCGAGTACATCGCCGTCTGTTTGCCGGCCTTTTCGCCCGAGACGGTCCACCGCGACCCGGAGGCATAGTGCCGATGGCGCTGCTGGCCGTCGATACGGGACTGAGGACGGGCCTGGCCCTCTTTGGTCGGGATGGTCGGCTCGCCTGGTATCGATCGCAGCACTTTGCCAACCGGGCGACGCTCAAGCGAGGGGTCTACGGACTGTTCGGGACGATCGGCGAGCTGGATCGGGTGGTGCTGGAAGGCGGAGGGCCGATCGCCGAGGTCTGGCGGCGCGAGGCGGAGCGTCGGGGGATTGTCGTGCGAGTGATCGGCGCGGAGGTCTGGCGAGCGACACTCGACGCCTTCGGGGATCGGCACCGGCCGAAGCGGGAGTCCGATGCGATTGCCCGGCGGGTGATCGACTGGTCGGGGGCGTCAAAGCCGACCTCGCTGCGGCACGACGCGGCCGAGGCGATCCTGATCGGCCTCTGGGGCGTGATCGAGGCCGGTTGGCTTGACGGGCCACCGGCTGAGGTGCTGGGGTGATGGGGATCCGGTGGTCCGGTCAATCAATCGGGGATCGAAGGCGCCGGAGGGATCTCGCTGGGAGGTGCGATGACGATGGGGTCGACTGACGGCTGATCCTCGGTGGAGGAGGTGCGGCGGTCGATGCGATCGACCGTTTCGGCGAGGCGCTGCATGGTTGCTTCGAGGGTGTCGATCCGGCTTGAGGAGGGTGCCGGCACCGTCAGGATACGGAGATCGGGCCAGGAGACGACCGCGTTGTTGTCCGCCTTCAGGGCCTGCGCGATGATGCCGGCCTCCTGTGCCGATCGCACGCGGATCTCGATCACGTCGGCTTGAAGGGCACCGGCCTGGACCTTGCCTAGACCGTCGGCGCTTTCGTGCAGCAGGTCGAGCCGGCCGCCGTTGGAGCTGGCGATCCGAATGACGCCTTGCCAGCCGGGATCGACTGCGGAGGCCGAGGTCGGCACCACGACATCGAAGGTACCCGGAAGGGTCGAGGCCTGGGATGGGACGACCGGAGTCGGAACCGGAACGGGAGTGATCACGTCGCCGGGATTGAACGATTCCGTGGCATCAAGCGATCGAAGGGCGGCGAGGCGTTCGAGCGATTGGAGTTCCTGCTGGGCCTCGTGGAGGTCGGTTTGCAGCCGAGCGATGTGCTGCGAGCGTTCGGCAATCAGCTCGCGAAGTTCGAAAATGGCCTGATTGATCTCTCGGAACTTCGAGGCTCGGAAGGCTCGGATCTGATCTGCAAGCGTGCTGCCGACTCCTTGAGGTGAGACCTCGATGGGGGGGGGCTCGACGGGGAGAGGAGGATCAATGGTCGGATCATCGATCGCACGAGCAGAGGGGATGGCCAGACTGACCAGCGCGATCGAGGTCAGGGCTTGAGCGGTGAGGGATCGGGCGATCCTCGTCATGGACATCCTCCTCCGTGAGCAATCACGTCTCGGGGTTCGATCCGAAATTCGTCGCGAACGATACGACGGATCGAGGATTGTGTCGAGGGTGATCGATGGAGAGGAGGAGGCGGTCGTCGATTCTTTGGCAATCGATCAGGGACGACGGCGGGACGGGGGGCGAAGGTCTTCGGCCTCGAACGCAATGTCCACCTCGCTCGTCTGACCGTCGCGGACCTCAACCTCGACCCGTTTGCGGAAGCCACCGTCGGGGTGGTGGACGAACAACGTGTAAGGGCCGGGCGGGAGGCCGGTGAGTTGGAACCGCCCCTGATCGTCGGTCACGGTGTGATACGGATGATCGAAGACGAAGATCCAGGCCGACATCGCCACGTGGATCGGACAGCCGAGGTGGACCGGTTGCCGGGCGGATTGAAAGCGATGGACGTAGCGACCGCCGGGAGGCGTGGTGACGTTGAAGCGGTTCGCCACCGTTGAGCCTGAGGCGGTAACGCCGTGATTCGCCACGTCGCTGTTGAGGAAGACGACTGGCTGGTCGGCCTCGACGGTGAGGACGTGAGGAAGGAACTCGAAGTTGAGCTGATCGACCTCGATCGGATCGCGAGCGTCGGAATCGTCTCGGGGGTCGATGTCGATCGCGGAGGCGTCGATCCAGACAGCAGCCTCGCGAAGTCCGAGTGTCCGAGGATCAACCTCGACCGGTGATCGTCGCGTGGCGGCCTCGGGGTTGAGCACTTTCGGGGGTAACGGGCCGGAGTAGGTCACACGACCAGAGATGATTCCACTGCCTGTGGGAGGGGAGCAAGGGCGGTTCGGCTCGTCGTCGAACGCGTTCCCCAAGGTGAGGCAAAGCACAAGCAAGGCGGAAGTCATGATGAGCGAATTCCCAGGGGAGTGTCGGCCGGGCCCGGTCGTCACGAACTGTTAAGCTGCCAGATGGCGAGGTTCAGCGCCGTGGCAAAGCTGACCCAGAGCAGGTAAGGGAGCATCAGGACTCCCGCCGGTCGGCTGATGGGGAGGAAGGCAATGAGGGTGGCGAGAATGGCGGCCCAGAGCAGGACGATCTCAACCGCGGCCAGGTCAGGGCGTCGTGCGCCGAAGAACAGGCCCGACCAGGCGATGTTGAGCGCCAGTTGCACCGTAAAGAGTCCGAGCGCCACGCGACCTCCGGACCATCCGACTCGTCGCCAGACAAGCCAGGCCGCCACGGCCATTCCCGCGTAAAGGGCCGTCCAAACAGGGCCAAAGAGGGTATTGGGAGGGGTCCATCGGGGTTTGTTCAGGGAATCGTACCAGGGTCCGATCCCTTGACTTGTGAACAGGCCGCCGAGGCCGGCCGCCGCAAAGCAGACGAGCAGAAACCCGATCAGGGTCAGGACGGTGCGGAGCCTGGAATGGGATTGCGATGGCTGGACGGGAGCGTCAGCGGTGTTCATGATCGCCAGGACCGTGGTGGTTTCGAGCACGAGCGACTCATCGTTCTATCGTGCGGAATCGACGGTGTCTTCGTCAACCGCGGGGACCCCTGGCGCGGGAGTTGCCTGGAGAAATCGGGTTCACTTTCTCTCGATTCACCCTGGTCTAGAGCGGGATTCGATGGAGGGGAGCGGCTCGCCGGGACATGGGGGCCAGGCACCTCGAAGACTCGGAGCCAATCCCTGCTTCCTTGACGGGCCGGGCTGACTGCCGGAAATGGGGGACAGGCACCTCGAAGACTCGGAGCCAGTCCCTGCTTCCCTGACCCTTCACAGGCAATCGAAAAACGCTCTCGTGCGACCTTGAGAGACCCTTTCCCTGGAGGAGTTGCGATCCGTGCGAGAACTGATCCGTCGAGCGTGGGAGGTCGGAGCAGGAATGGACCGGGTGGTGTTTCTCTCCATCATCGCGGTGGTGGGAGGCGGCTGGCTGTTTCTCGCCATCGCCGATGAAGTGGTCGAGGGAGAATCGGCCCGGTTTGACGAAGCCGTCCTGTTGATGTTTCGGAATCCGGAGAACCCCGAGGATGCGATCGGAGGTCCGGAAATCGAGGAGTTGATCCGCGATCTGACCGCGCTGGGAGGAGTGGCGATCATCAGCCTGGTCACGATCTCAGCCGTCGTGTTCCTGATCATGGATCGCAAGGGGCATGCGGCCGTTCTGGTGCTGCTGGCGACGGTCGGAGGGCAGTTGATCAGCAGTGGCTTGAAAGCTTATTACGATCGACCGAGGCCAGAGATCGTCCCTCATCTGATGCACGCAGCTCGGGGAAGCTTTCCCAGCGGACACTCACTGCTGGCGGCGGTGACGTATCTGACGATCGGGGCGTTGCTGGCTCAGATGGTGACGCAACGGCGGTTGAAAGTGTTCATCCTGGGCGTCGCAGTGATCATCACCATGATGGTCGGCGTGAGTCGGATTTACCTGGGTGTCCATTACCCGACGGATGTCTTGGCGGGCTGGACGCTGGGATTCATCTGGGCGACGCTCTGTGCGCAAGTCGCCCAGTGGCTGCGACAACGCGGCATGGTTGAGCAGGCCATCGACGCCTGACTCAAGGACCGAAGAAGAAACGACCACCCGAGCCGCCCGTCCCAGATCAAGGGGGGAAAGACTTCGGGTGGTCGCATCAATAAAGACTGAATCGGGGTGAGGCGATTCAGGAGGTCGGCAGGTGGGCCGTGCCGGCCTTGGTGAGCAAATAGCGCGAGTTACCGGTTTCCTTGTTCTTGGACCCTCGCTTCAGGAGTTTGCGGGTCAGCAGGGCTTCAAGGCTGCGCTGCTCGTTTTTGTTCTTGGGCTCGTAACCGGTTTCTCCCGCCGCGTGGATGGTCTGAAGGAACTTGACCTGGTTGTCGGTCAACTTGACCGGAGCAGCCTTCTTGGCGGCCGGTTTCGCGGGAGAGCTTTTCGGGGTGGCCTCAGATGGAGTGGCGGTCGTGTTCTTGGTCGCGCTCTTCCCTGCGGTCGCCTTGGCCTTCTTGGCAGGAGTCTTGGTGGCCTTGGCGGAAGCACCTTTCTTGGTCGTCGCCATCGCTAAATCAGGGCCTCACCGGGAGAGAAAGATAAAGTCGGTCGGCGGACATTCGCCGATCTTGCTGATCTGATCTATAGAGCGTGATATTACCGAAGTCAAGATCGAATCAGGCTTCAAGATGATCGGCGCTCGGGTCGGAACGATCGGGCCGAGTTTGCCGAACGAAACGCGGGTCGAATATTGGTCCTCATGACGACGATCGGGAAATCGGGAATTGTGGATCGAAAGCGCATTTTGAATCATCGAGCCAATCGGGGCGCGACCTGGGTTGGGTGACCAGGAGGGGATGGGCCGAAGGGTTGGGGATGGCCCTGAGGCGGTCGAACAGTTTGCCTTGTTCTGTTTGGGACGATCTGATAGGTTCCGCTTCCAAGTACGCCACGCTGACTCGGCGCCACGGACGGACCGACGACGTTGAAGGAGTCGACACCATGACCGGCATCGAAACCGCTTCGCAGGCTGATCCCCTGGGCTCGTCGTCACCACTGAGCCGCCCCTCGCTGGACCTGGCCTCCCGGTTGCGGTTGACGGTGAAATACTGGCTCTGGCCGGGAATCAACTGGGTGAGCCGCGACAAGGCAGCAGTGGTCTCGATGCTGCAGCGAGGGACCCCCGAAGCCCCCTTGCGAACGCTCGATTGCGGTTGCGGCAACGCCTTTTTCGCTCACGAGGCTGTCAAGCGCGGGTCGACCTGTCTGGGGATCACGATCCACGATTGGGAACGCCAGTCGTGCGAGGAGATGGCGTCGTTTCTGGGCGAAGCGGGAGCGTCGATGGAGTTTCGCGTGCAGCGGCTCGACGACCTTGCGAGGGATCCGAAGGCCCAGGGATCGTTCGATCAGGTCTTGCTGTTCGACGTGATTGAACACATCCGCGACGATCGCGCTGCCATGCGGCAGATTCGAACCCTGCTCAATGACGACGGCCTGGTTTACCTGACGACACCTGACCGTGACTACCAGGCCAACGCTGACCACCTTCGCGTGACTCGCACCGAGGACGGCTGGCATGTTCGCAACGGATACACCCTGGAGCAACTGGAACGCCTGATGGAAGACTGCGGCCTGGAGCCGGTCGACCACCTGCGGTTCGGAACCCTGGGAACGACGATCGTGACCCGCATCCAGCACAAGGTCTTCCGATCGGCGATCCTGCCGCTGACGGTCCTGACGTTTCCGCTCTTGAAGCTGATCGCCTGGATCGGCTCCCCCTGGAAAGATCGCCATACGGTCTTCGTGCTGGCCCGCAAGCGAAGTGACGAAGAACTGGCCGCGAGGGCCTGAGGTCTCGCTGTCTTGAAGCGAGGTCGAACCCGCATCGAGCCGGATGAGGGTCTGCGCTCGCAATGGGTTGTGCCGCGTGGGGGGCCGAACGGATGGCGATACGCGAGCGACGAGATCCTCAGGGGGTTCGTCTTGCAGTGGCCGATCAACGAGGCCGCACGATGAGCCGAACCCCCTTCTCAGGACGGGGGCGATCAGTCGTCAGATGCCTCGGTCGGGACGGTCTCGATCCACTTTTCCCAGCCGACCGGCTGAGTCCAGGCCTGAGCGAGCTGGCCGCCGAACGAGGGGTTCTCGGGAGGCATGCTCGACGTGATGACGGCCCGGACGTACAGCTCGTCTCCCTTCAGCTTGTAACGGGCGTGAGTTCCTTCGACCGTGGCGAGGGCGGTGCCGAGTTCGTCGGAATAGCGAGCGGTTACGTCGAGCGGGTTACCGTCGTCGTCGAGCACAGGCTCGGCGGAAGGGTCGATGGTGTCGCGCGTGCCGATGAAGGTGATCGTGTACGAGGCACCCGGGTCGGGGGCGACCTTAACCTCGATGACACCGGCTGCGGCATCGTACTGAACGTCGTTGAGCGTTACGCCGCTGGAAGCATAGAAGTCGCCGGCCTCGATGGAGTCGATGATCGACTCGGGAGTCAGGTGACGGGCGCGGACCATGACCCAGCCCCTGCCGGGCGAAGAGCCATCGACCCCGAAGTAGTTGTGCGAGTCGTCGGTGGCCAGACCTGCGAGGGGAGGAGCCTTGAGCACGGCAATCCGCAGGGTATTGGCGATGTCCCAGAGGCGTTCGACCGAGGCGTGGGTGTCGTCTCCTTCGTGATGGACGCCAGGATGGCCGTTGTAGACCTCGACAAAGCGCTCGCGGACGGCCTTCGCCAGTTCCTCCGCCGTGATTGCGTAGCCAAAGTTCGGGTGGTTCAGGTGGGTCAGGATGCGGATGCCGAGCCGGCGGGCCTGCTCCTCGGCGGCCTTGAGGTTGTTATCGATGACCTCAACGACCGAATCCCCTCCCTGGGGGGGGATGTATTCGAGCAGGTTGCTTGCATTCATGTGGATCGGCTTCTGTTCGAAGCGGTCGGTGATTTCCTCCCCCTGGATCAGGAGGAAACGGCCGGCCTGTTCGGACAGGGCGCGGTACTCGGTCAGGGGTTTGAGCCGAACCTGCTCAACCCCATCGACGGTTCGGGTCTCGACCCAACTGCGTCCGAAGCGATCGACGTAGCGGTCGAACCCACGGTTGCCGGAGCGGCGATCGACCTCGGCGCGATCCATCCAGCGAGCCCCCTGGCTCAGGACGTTGTGGTCCGAGAGGGCGAGGAAGTTGTAACCGTTGCGGACGTACCAATCGACGATCATCTCGGGGAAATCGTTGCCATCGCTCCAGAGGGAATGCGTGTGCAGGTTCCCCTTCCACCAGCGGGCGGGAAGATCAGCCGGGACGGCCGGAGCGTCGTCCTGGGCGGTCGCAGTCGATGTCGGCAGGCCGAACCGCATCACGAGCATGCAGCAGGCAAGGAGTCGAAGCGCACGGGTCATGCCAGAGCCTCTGAGAAATGCACGAAGTGGCAGGTTCGGGTGTTTGGAGCGACTGACCGGTTGATCCGGGACTCAGCCGTGACGATTCAGGAAGTTGCTGTGACGCCCCCGGGCATTTCGAGCGTCTCACATCCGGAGGGTCTCGATGACATAGATCTTGGCCTCCGGTCCTCCTTCCAGACCCAGATCACTCTGGAATCGCCAGAGGTGGCGAAACCCCTCGACCGGAGGTAAATCAAAATCGGCCATCTTGCCTCGCAATCGGGTCTGGGCCTCGTCGGTCATTCCCTCGACGATCAGACGACCGGCCCAGGCGACCAGACAATCCTTGATCGTCGGCGCTTCGATTTGCTGCGCCTGCGATTGGCCGCGATGAACCGTGATCACGGTGACGAACATCGACTCTCCTTCGATCCAGGGTGCCGGCGGTTGACGCCGCTCATCCCTCGCAACTGCAACCCTGAAGCCGGGTTGCCTGAATCCTCTCATCCCGTTTTTACCGATCGATTGTCAAAATTGGTAGGACTGGATGACGATCAAGAGAGAAGACTCGAGCAAGCTGCGATTCAGGAAGATCTGCGATCGAATCGCGTTAATCCTGATCCTGAAATAAGTTATCGCATGGTTGGTGAACGCCGAGCCAACGATTCTCCGGAGCGGATCAGGTTATGGCATCGAAAATGCTCAAATGGCGGTTCCCTTCAACGGACTCCGCTCGAGTCTCCCCCGACAGGTGTTCGACTCAAATACCGGAGAGGTCGGCTCTCCGGCAAACCGACATGCCAGGATGTGCGGTCGGTCATCGGAAGACACGGAGGTCGACGATGATGGTCCGAAGAATGTCGCTCATCGTCCCGATTCTTTCCGCCTTCGTGGCGGTGAGCACCGCTTCGGCACAACCGCGCCAGGAAGTCGGTCCCTGGAGCTCGATGGAGCGAGTCGGCGAGACGCTCCAGGATCGCCAGGAGCGTCGGGGCGAGGTGACCGAGGAATCGTATCCGAGCTTGCTCGCCCGTCATTCGGAACGCGTGGAGCAGGACGAACCGCTGATCCTGACCCCCTTTCGACTTGGCGGATGGGCTGATGCTCCGGTGACGATCGGCTTCTTCGGACCGGTCGCCTCGACTACCTCGATGCCGACATTGACATCGACACCGACCCCAACGGTCGCACCATCGGAACCCCAGAGCAATTCGACTCCTGCACCGGCCCCCGCTCCCCGAGTGTCAACATCGGTCGTCCCGTACCAACCGCTGGTCCTGGGTTCGTTATTCGCCGGCGAGCTGACCCACGTCTCCAAGCCGACCCCATCACCCCGACCGACTTCCGGACTCCGGCTCGAATCGGTCGCCACCATTTCCACCCCTGTCCAATCCACTCCGGCCCCTGCTCCCGAGCCGGCCCCTGCTCCCGAGCCGGCCCCTGCTCCCGAGCCGACGCCCGCTCCGACGCCCGTGCAGGCTCCGGCACCAGAGCCGACGCCGACTCCGGTGTCAACCTCGGCCCCGACGGAGCCTTCGCCCCTTCGCTCCGGTCCCGCCGATGCGTTCCTCAACTTTACCGACGGCCCCTTCCCGGCGGCTCATTCCTTGACCGAGGGAACGCCCGAGGCCTGGTACAAGAGCCCGGTGGTCTCGGACTTGCTTGGCCGAACGCCGAATGAAGCGGAGAAGTACGAGTTCAAGACCGAGATCCTTTCCAAGGTTGAGGAAAGCTTCCGCAAGAGCGGCCTGGAGGTCGATCTGACGCTCGATCCCGGCTCAGCGGCCCATACCTTGAGTGTGGTCTCGGGAGCACTGGCGGTGGATAACCCGGAGGCGATTGGGATCGCTGACATCGGGGGAGACGGGTTCACCTTCATCGACAACTTCGACTCCACCTCGATCAACACGATGAGTGACCTGGAAACGGCGCTCGCCAACAACATCTCGCACGAGCTGATGCACGCCTTCGGGGTCGAATATCATGACGAGTCGGGTATGACCATCGACTCGGGGCGAATCAACTGGGACCTCCTGACCAGCGACGAACTGGCGTTTAGCGATGAGGCGGTCGGGCTGCTCGCGTCTCGCGACTTCCAGCGACGCTGGGATGATGGTCTGCTGGCGAGCCATCAAGTTGCTTCGCACGGTAATGGCTGCTCGTGCCATCCGAACAGCGCACTGGCCACCCCCGAGCCCGCCACGCTGGCCATGTGGACCCTGACCCTGGTGGGAGCCGCGTGGTCGGGTCGGCAATGGCGACAGCGCCGCGCTTGATCTCTTCACGGCAGAGTCACGACTGAGACCGGATGAGGTGGCTTCGATCGGATCGCACCGCAGGGCTAGCCTCAGCAGAGGCTTACGGAACGAGCACGCTCAGTTCCTCGAAGGTGAAATGGCATGGTCGGTTGTCGGGTTGAATTCGGATCGCTTCAACCGGCTCACCGATCCAGATCGTCGTTGTTTTTTCGGCGCCGGTCGGTAAGGCCCAGGCCAGATATTCCTGGTCGGCGGGGAAGCGGTCCTGGCCTGGACGCCTCCAGGCAAATTTGAACCGTGCGGGCTCTCCTTCGGCATTGAAATGGTGGTATCGAAGTCGGATGCCTGCAACGAATTGCGAGGTGTTTGGCATCGCAAAATCGACCTGGGGATCAACCCCGAGCGATTTCATCGTGCGTCCCTTCCAGCGAGCGAGTTGCAGTCGGCTGGGCTCAAGCTCGACCTGCAATTTTCGAAACGTTGGATCGGGGGCGAGGCGGTCGAAGGGTTCGATGCCTGCGTGTTGGAGCATGGTGAGCTGTTCGGTCAACTCGTCGTGCGTGGGAAAAAGGAAGGGCGTGTAGCGTCGAACGAGGAGAAATCGTGGCACCCCGGAGCGCAGGTCTGTGACGAAGGACTCAGATTGCATCTTCGTGGATCGACCGGATTCGATGCTTGAAAACGTGTTCGGCCAGAGCACCACACAGAGCAGACAGAACAGGCTCATGGGCACAAGTCGAGCCGTCGCGCCCGGCCCGAACACCTCGAACGCAACGGCCCCGATCAGCAGGGCCACGGTTGCGAGCGACACGTAACGCTCCTGGGCTCCGGCCAGGTCGCCCAACCCGGCACGCCCCCAGCCGGTGCCAAGCACGAGCATTCCCATTGCTCCCCAGCAGGCCAACAGTCCAAGGGCTCTCGTCCGGTCCGCCGGGCGGACCAGAGCGGATCGCATGATCACGACGAATGCCGCCACGATCAACACAGCGACCATTCCTCCTCCAACCAGTCCCAGTTGTATCCCCCCTGATCCCAGTCCGGTCCCAAGAAATTGCAAGACCGTTCGAGCAATGGCCCAGAGACCGGGTGGAGGCGGATGGTGCAGAGAACGCTCGTAGTTGTGGAAGTAGAGCATCGACAAGGCCAGTGCGGTAATCGCCAGGAGAGCGAAGGTCAGGCCCGAGGACCTCGCTCGGTCGCTCCCCGATCGGGCATGAGCCACCGACACCCCAAGCAACCAGAGCGCCGGCATCGGCGCGAGGGCGACCCCCGCTGCATTGCAGAGCGGCAAGAGCACCAGTGCCAGGCCGATCATCCCCCCGCGCCCGATTCCGGGCAATCCGGGCCTCACGGTGATGAGCAGGAGCACGAAGCCCCCGAGGAACACCGGCAGGAGATACGACACCGACATGTTCCAGATCAGATTGATGTGATGACCGAGGTTGAGGAAGAGCAACGGATACAAGGCATCGGAAAATTGCCTTCCCTGCCTCGCCATGCCGAGCGTCACAGGGGCCATCGCTGCGAGAGTCGCCAGAAGCACGACATTAAGGACCATTCCCGCGCGGAAGTCGTTTCCGGTCAGTCGAAACCCTGCCAGGAGGAGCAAACGAGGCAACACGAGCCGGTGTTCACTGTGCAACGACCAGAGCCAGTCAAGGGTCAACGCACGGTGACCCGTGAGGACCGGAATGACGTCGTAGTCGTCCCAGACCGGTACCCGTGGACCGAACCGAGCCACGTACCCCAGTGCCACGACAGTGAGCACTACCCACGAAAGCCAGACGAACAACCCACTGCCGGGTTCACTCTGCCATCGACTGGACGAATGATGACGAGCCGTGGTCGATTTCGGATTCGGATCGATGGGTTTGGCAACTTTCGCGTCAAGGGGCACGGAACACCTCCACAACACGAAGCAGAGGGCACGAAACGCAGGAGATCAACGTGATCGATTTATCTGATCGTTTCGATCAGTTCGGGCGGTGATCGAAGCAATCTGTCCTCCGAGCCAATTGTCGGCCACAATGGCACGATGGAGTTCGGCCCGTGACCAATGTCGATGACGACCGTGCCACGCTCGAAACAGATCAGGGAACCAGGAGATTCTCGCATGAGGATTCGCGTTGTGTCGATGGCCATCTTTGCCCTGGGAGTGGGAGTAATCGCAAGGGCGGATGACGGAGCGTCCTCTCCACCACCGGCGCCGGAGCTGGTCGATGGTCGTTTTGGTCAGGCGATCGACGCCCGCAAGGGAGGCTCGATTGCCCCGGCCGATGATCGGTTTGAACAGCGTCCCCTGACGATCGAACTGTGGGTGCAGTTGCTCGATCGAGACGCCGGCGCGGTCTTGCTCTCGCATGAGGCGCCGACCTCCGGGTCGCACTGGGAACTGGTTATCCTGCCCGATTCGGCCGATCTGGCCTTTCGGGCGCCGAGCCTGAGCCCCGCGTTGATCATGGCGGACGGATCGATTGGCGATGGCCAATGGCACCACGTCGCCCTGTTGCTGGAGTTGGATCGGGTGCGATTAGTCGTGGATGGATCGCTCCGAGCTGAGTCTCGGGTCGAGCAACGCCTGACGGCTCCCCCTCAGCGGAGCGGCCTGGCCGTGGGAACCCGGATCGAGGACCGTCGGCCCAACGCAGTCTTGATTGATGATGTACGCATTTCCCAGGGGATTCGGGATGTCGTTGCCGCGCCGACCACAGCGTTTGTGACCGACGAACAGACGATCGTGCTTTGGAATTATGATGAATCTGAGGCAGAATACCTGGCCCGCTGGACTCCTGGCGGTGAGACGAATCAGCGTGGGCTTCCTTACCCTCATAAGTTCGGCGCCTATGAGTTTCAGGAAGACCCCGACTGGATCGACGGTCGATGGCAAGACACCGACAAGGGGCCCTTCGTCAGCCATTCAACCCAGATTCCACAACGGCAACTCGGCCCGAAGACGTTGACCCTGTTTCTCGGTCCCGATCGTTCGACCACCGCGGTCTTCGATTTGGAACGTTGCGGTATCGTCGCTGGTTTGACCGAATCCACCTGGACGACCGATGCCATGCGCTTCGGGTTACTCCGAAAGCCGACGCTCAAGGGATCACTGCAGAGCTACGTGTCTCCTGGAAAACTCTGGAGAACTCCTCCTGGTGACACCACTCCCGATCCTCAGCCTGTCGACCCGAACGACCTGGATTACCAGGGCTTAAGGCTGCACGGAAATCAGGTAGTACTGATGTCTCGGGTTCTTGGTGGAACGGTGACGGAGGTGTGCCGAGAAGTTCGACAAGGGGAGGTCGTGGCGGTCGCCCGATCGCTGAAGGCTGACGGGCTCTCCTCTTCTGTCTGGCTCACCCTAGCCGAGTGGCCAGTGACGCCCGATGTCTGGAACGAAGGATCGCTGAGTCTCACCACTGCCACCGCTGAGGACGGTACGGCCTACGCGATCGCTGTTCGGCCTGACCACGGCGCCACTTCCCTTGTTGTTCGAGGGGGAGATGTCTGTCTTCCTATTCTAGGGGAAGCCGAGTGGTCAGGAGACCTGTTGCTCTGGTCGGGACCGGCCGAGCAGCTCGAAGAATTCCTCGCGATGGCACGATCAACGGAACCGGCCGAGGAGGTCGAGGCGTTGCTTCAACCCGGTCCTCGCCGGTGGGGAGAACCGATCGTCACGACGGGAACCCTCGGGGCGGACGATGGGCATTCACCGTACGTGATCGATACCATCGCGGTTCCTTACGAGAATCCATTCCAGGCACTGTTTTTTATCACCGCGGTTGACTTTTTCGCCGACGGTTCGGCCGCAGTGGCGACGGCTCATGGAGATGTCTGGGTTGTTCGAGGAATCGACCGCGATCTTGCCTCAGTATCCTGGCATCGGTTTGCGACGGGCCTCTATCAGCCTTTGGGATTGAAGGTGGTGAATGGGTCTGTCGTGGTGCTGGGACGCGACCAGCTCACGCGGCTGGTGGATGAAAATGAGGACGGCGAGGCAGATCTCTATGAATCATTCAACCACGACTTGATCATTCAAGGGCTCGATCACGCCTATGCCATGCGGCTGGAGACCGATACCGAGGGGAACTTCTACTTTCTCAAATCGGGCGCAGGTCCACACGGGAGCGCTCTGATCAGGGTCTCGGCCGACGGATCGGAGCTCTCGGTTGTGGCCCGAGGTTTTCGACATCCGTATGGGATGGGTATCGGCCCTGCCAATCAGATTACCGTGGCCGATAACGAAGGGAACTGGGTCCCTTCCTCCAAGATTGATCTGATCCGCGAGGGAGGATTCTACGGCTATCTCGCCAGTGCTCCCGAAGCTCCAGAAGGGGTCGTGCCTGATCCCCCTCTGTGCTACATTCCGAAGGCGGCCGACAATTCGAGCGGCGGTCAGGTCTGGTATACCGGGGACCGCTGGGGAGACTACCATCAGAACGGCATGCTCCACCTCTCCTGGGGTCGTTGCACTCTGCACGCGGTGTTGCAGGAAGAAATCGAGGGAATTCACCAGGCGACGACGGTACGATTCCCCGGCCTCACCTTCCTCTCGGGTTCGGGCCAGGCCGTTTTCCATCCGATCGACGGACAGCTTTACGTGGTCGGGCTAAACGGCTGGCAAACCGGCGCGGCCGCCGATGGAAGCATTCAACGCGTGCGATATACCGGTCGTCCCATTCATATGCCGACCGCTCTAAACGTGTTCGAAGATGGCGTACTTCTCACCTTCTCTGAGCCGATCGATGAAGCCATTGCCTCCGATCTGAAACGCTACCGGGCTGAGCAGTGGAATTATCAGTGGTCGAGCACTTATGGATCTTTCCACTACTCGGCGATCAACCCGACTCGGATCGGTCACGATTCGGTTCCAATCCGATCGGCAGAGTTCCAGGAGGACGGCCGGAGCGTTTTTCTTCGGATTGATGGACTCAAGCCCGTTGATCAGTTTTGGCTGGCGACCGATCTGGTGGCGGAGGACGAGTCGCCCCTTCGGTTTGATCTGTATGCGACGATTCACGCGCTTCGGGCCGCCGAGGATCGGTCGCCGTGAACTGCGAATGGATCGGGCGATCGCCTCAGAACAGGCTGAGAATCGGTGCCCCTTCGGCCAGCAAGCTGAAGGGGCGTCCTTCACGATCGGTCGCTTCCAGGTCATCGATCCCCATGGCGTGATAGACTGTGTGGGTCACGTCGGCGGGAGTGACCGGTCGATCGGCAGGATAAGCGGCGATTCGATCGCTCGATCCGTACGTTTGCCCTCCCTGGACCCCGCCTCCGGCCATGAGCACGCTCATGCAGTGGGTCCAGTGGTCCCGACCCGCGCCGGATTCACCGCCGGATCTTGGGTCGCCGATTCGAGGCTTGCGGCCCATCTCGCTGGTCACCATGACCAGTGTTTCATCGAGCAGGCCGCGATCGTGCAGATCGCCCAGCAAGCCAGAAAGGGCCTGATCAAACTCGGGGAGAAGGAATTCCTTCAAGCAATTGAAGTTGTTTCCATGCGTGTCCCAGCCACCGGCACTCTTGCAGCGATTGGCGATGGCCTGGTCCTCGAGCCAGAAAACCGTGATGAACGGTACCCCGGCTTCGACCAGTCGGCGAGCCATGAGCAAGCTCATGCCATTAGTCGTCTCGCCGTATCGGGCTCGAACGGCTTCGGGTTCGTCGAGCAAGTCGAACGCGCGGGTCGTCTCGGCGGACGCCAGTAATCCCAGCGCTTTTTCTTCATGAGTGGCGTAGGTTTGGACGGCTCGGACCTGATCGAGGTCGCGCCGGGCCTCGTCGATGGTGTTGAGCAAGGCCCGCCGCGCGTGTAATCGAGGGTGATTCACATCGGCCTGAAGCGTGAGCGCCGGCACCTGGAAGGTTAAGGGAGTGTCGCGATTCCCCATCAGATAGAGCGGGTCGTGTTCCACTCCGATCCGAGCGGCGAACTGACCGGGACGCGTGTAAGGCGCCCGGCTCGGCTTGTGAGGCAAGGTGATCGCGTTGATCAGGTTAGGGTGGGGAGGACGTCGGGACGCAACAACGCTTCCCATGAACGGCCAGTCATCGGGCTGGGGAGTTCGGTCGTTCCCCATGCTGAGGAAGGTCGGGTCGGGTTGATGACCGGTCAATTGATAATAATAGCCTGCATGGTGATCGTTCGTGGAGACGGAGTTGCCGACTGAGTTGATCACTGCCAGATGCTGGGCCTGCTCGGCCAGTTTCGGGAGGTGTTCACAGAGCCGAACGCCGGGCACACGGGAGGCGATGGGTTGAAACGGGCCTCGGAATTCGGCCGGGGCATCGGGCTTCATGTCCCAGGTGTCGATGTGAGACGCTCCACCGCAGAGAAAGAACAAGATCGTCGATCGAGCTGACCTTTTCGGTTGTCCGGGATTGTTCGAGTCTCGTCCAAGGACCATTCCGGGAGTGCCGAACTGCAGACCAGCGACCCCCATCCCCGATGCGACGAGAAATGTTCTGCGTGAAGGTACTGCCCGATTCGAGTCGATTCTGCCTGACATCTCTCTCGTCTCCTGGCCCGTCGCACGCGTCCTGAGCGGTGGATTCCGTCATCGCGTCGGTTCTTGTGCGATTGTCCTTCGTCGGGCGGAACTCGTCCACCCTGCAGCGAGAAATCGACGATCAGAACCAGATCTGACAACGAATCCAGAACAGGTCGCTGCTCGAACGGCGGGTGCCGCTACGTTCGTTCAGCAAGACGGGGGAACCGAAGGCAGAACGCTGCCAATCGAAGTAGAATTTCACATAACGATTGGCGTACCAGTTGAAGCCGATATCCGTCATTACGATGTCTCGGGTCCAAAATTCTTCGTTGGCAAGCTCGAAGTCGAAGACCTCACGCCCGAGCTGCAACTGGCTGATTCGAGCGAAGACCTCGATGGCTCCGGGGCCATATAGTCCTTGTGTCGGCGCGAACGGTCGGAGCGGGACAATTGTGGTGCGAGCGTGTGGTTCCTCCCCGGTCAGGAACCGAGCGGCGGTGAGATGGTAGCCGATGACCGGAACGCTGGGCCGAAGGGAAAGGCCGAGCTTCTCGTACTGGTAACGACCTGCCTGAACCTCCGATTCAAACGACCATCCGCCCCCGTAATAGGCCAGGTGCAGTGCTCCCTGGAAGCGATCGCCGAACATGCGGACATCTTCCTCGAAATCGAGGAAGCTGATGGAAGCGGCGGAAGCCTCCCGGCTGTTCTCGGTGGCCTGAATAGAGGTTCGAAGCGGCATGGGCCGTTCTTCGTTATCCCTGATGGTCTGGCCCCCGGCGATCGATCCTCCGAGGTTCAGATATCGGAGTCTCGGGAAGCGTTCCGTCAACAAGAAGGGTCGCCAGTTGAGATAGCCCGCAGCCTCTCGAGTCGAGTTGGTGTCGGCGATTCCGAGGATTCCTCCCGAGAATCCTCCCACGGCATATTCCAGGCGACCGTCCCCAAGGTATCCCCAGGCCATTAGCCCTGCCTGTCGAGAGAGACCGAAGTTCAGGGGATAAAGCGATCGCTCGGGAGTGATGAAGTAGGGTTCGAGGTGGTCATACCAGTCAAAGCTGTAGGGAACGAGCGATCGCCCGAACTTGATCTGAAATCCTTCGTTGAAGCGAAAGTTCACAAATCCGTCGAGCAGGTCGAGCACGCCTTCCAGGCTGCGCTGGAACGAGACTTCGTACTCGATGGGCCGTGTGAGATGACCGGCAAGGTAGAATCGGGTCCGAGGCAGAAAAAGGCCGCTTGTGGCCGGATCGAGATCGCCGGGTGCATACGTTTTGAAGTCGACCTGATTGAGGACCCGCACACCAAGGCTCAGCTCTTCGTCCGGCGTGAACAGCTCGAACCCCTCACCGACCTTTCCGAGGAGTCGAGGCTCGCTTCCCGGGGCGAAGATGGGAAAGGCTCGACCTGGCCCGACGATAATCCGATCGAGCCCCTCGTTGGCCTCTCGATCTGCGAACGGGTCAGGTTCTTCTGCGGATCGTAATACGGAGGCTTGAGCCGGTTCGACGAGGGTGTCGGTCGGTTCATTGAGGCGATCGAGGAGGCGGTGGTACTGGTCCTCAAGCTCCTGGTAGCGTTGGTCACGTTCGGCTTCGCGACTCAAGACCGCGTTGTACTGTTCCAGAAGTCGATGGTTCAGTTCTTCGAGCCGCCGCACCCGTTCGGCGAGCGCTTCTGGCTGATCCGTCTCCGAGTGGGGAATCGCAGCCGAGGGGACGTCATCAAGCAACGGGGCGGGATTGGCCCTCGTCATCGGCAAGGCCGATCCGAGGAAGAGTGCGAGCCAGACGGATCGCCTCCAGTCGGAATTCGGCACGATGACTCCTCGGTTCGAGGTCGGTCTAAGACTCGGTTCCCGTGAACCGTGATCCGAGACGGGTCGTTCATCTCTTCATCGGCAGCACAGACCTGAACGCTTGAGTCGATTCTTTCGAATTTTCCGAGGAGTTCGATGCGTAGGATTTGCGCGATGGGCCGTTGGTCGTGGTATTCTGTCGAACTCAGGAATCCGAGTGGCGGAGTGACGAGTCGGGGGCTGCTTCTGTGAAGACGAAGGTTGAGATCGTTCGCGATTGGTTGCCTCGATACACGGGTCGTCCCCTCGACCAGTTTGGCCAGTACGTCCTGCTGACGAATTTCCTTCACTATGTCGAACTGTTTGCGCAACGCTTTGACGTCGAGATTCTGGGACGCGATCGACCGATGCAATCGGCCGAGGCCGAGAACCTGACGATCCTGAACTTCGGCATGGGAAGCGCGATGGCCGCAACGGTCATGGATCTGCTTCTGGCGATCGAACCGAAGGCCGTGCTCTTTCTGGGAAAGTGCGGCGGGCTGAAAAAAACAAAGGTGGGGGATTTTGTACTTCCAATCGCGGCGATCCGGGGCGAAGGAACGAGCAATGATTATATGCCCCCGGAAATTCCGGCCCTGCCGTCGTTCCGACTTCAACGCGCGGTCTCTTCAACCATCGTTCGACACCACCGCGACTACTGGACCGGAACCGTTTACACGACCAATCGACGGGTTTGGGAGCATGACTCCGCCTTCAAGGCCTATCTCCGCAGGACGAGGGCGCTAGGGATCGACATGGAGACGGCAACGATTTTCATCGTCGGCTTTGTCAATCATATTCCCAAAGGGGCATTGCTTCTCGTTTCAGACAACCCGATGACTCCTGAGGGGGTGAAATCGGCTCGGAGTGATCGCACCGTCTCCGAAAAATATGTGATTCCGCACCTGGAAATCGGGATCGACGCCCTGATTGAGCTTCGCGATTCTGGAGAGTCGGTCAAACACCTTCGTTTTGAATGATCCCCTGCAGGAGCGATCTGGCAATGTCCCGGTTGACCGTTGAGATTTGCGTGGAGGGCCTTTCCTCTGCGCTGGCCGCGGGAGCGGGTGGAGCGGACCGTGTCGAGCTCTGTGAACATCTGGCCGTGGGGGGAGTGACCCCGTCGGCTGGGGCTATTGCACTTGCCTGTCGATCGTTGACGATTCCGGTCCATGTGCTCATTCGGCCAGGAGGAGGTGACTTTGTCGTCTCCGAGGTCGAATTTCAGGCGATGAGGCACGACATTGCGACCGCCCGATCGCTCGGGGCCGCTGGCGTCGTCCTGGGAGTCCTCAGGCCCGACGGGACGATTGATCAGGAACGCTCGGGTGCGCTCATTGCCGATGCCAGGCCGATGTCGGTGACGTTTCATCGTGCCTTCGACCAGGTACCGGACCCATTCGAGGCCCTGGAAACGCTGATTGATCTGGGAGTGGATCGGGTCTTGACCTCTGGTCAGGCGGAATCGGCACGATTGGGGATCTCGGTCCTTGCCGAGCTCCATGCTCGGTCGGCAGGACGGATCATTGTCCTGGCGGGGGGCCGGATCCGAGCGTCTGATGTGCAATCGTTGGTTGCACCCGGATTGAGCGAACTTCATCTCGGTTCCGCCGCATGTGAAGCTGGGAGAACCGACGTCGAGGCGGTTCGACGGATCATGAAGACCGTCAACGAGTGCAATCACTCTGATCTCGAACCCTAACGAACAGCCCCGCAACCTCCACGGGTGGCGACAGGATTGAGGAATCGAGACCCTTGCGACCCGTTGCGATCGAGGGCATTTTTTTGGGTATCGCACGATTCGAGACGTTTCCAACACGGGTTCGCAACGAGAAGGACTGAATCGAATGCTTCAATTTCGTATGAGCCGCCAAACCGTTCCGTTAGTGCTGGCGAGCTTGGTGGTCGGGATGATGCTTGCTGTGGGATCGAGCCAGGCAATGGGGGCGGATCGACCGAACATCCTGTTTGCGATTGCGGATGATTGGTCTGCTGACCATGCGGGAGCATACGGTTGCTCGTGGGTGAAAACACCTGCATTTGATCGAGTGGCGCGGGAAGGAGTCTTGTTCAAGCACTGTTTCACCTCCAATCCGAAATGCTCGCCGTGCCGGGCCAGCATCCTGACAGGACGAAACACCTGGCAACTGGAGGAGGCGTGCTGCCACTTCGGACTGTTTCCTGCAAAGTGGGCTGTTTACCCGGACCTTCTCGAAGAGAGCGGATATTTTGTTGGCTATACGGGGAAAGGCTGGGGACCAGGTGATTTCGAGGCCGGCGGATTCTCACGGAATCCGGCTGGACCGAATTTCAGCGAGCACCGAGCGCCGCCTCCGTATCGGGCCATGGCGAATGTTGACTACGCCAGGAATTTCGAGGCGTTTCTTGAAGCCCGAGAATCTGATCAGCCGTTCTGCTTCTGGTACGGCGGATTCGAACCCCATCGCGATTACGAGGCAGGAGCTGGATTACGCGCCGGACGCGATCCGCAAGCGGTTGAGGTTCCGTCTTACTATCCCGATCACCCCACGATCCGCAGTGATCTTCTCGATTACGGCCTTGAGGTGGAATGGTTTGATACGCATCTGGGGCGCATGCTCGACCATCTGGAGTCGATCGGAGAGCTTGAGAACACGATCATCGTGGTGACCTCAGATCATGGTATGCCGTTCCCGAGGGTCAAAGGCCAGATTTATGATCATGGATTCCGGCTCCCTCTCGCAGTGCGATGGGGAGCCCGTGTGGCTCCAGGGAGAACGATCGAGGATTTTCTCAACGTTCGAGATGTTGCTCCCACGTTTCTGGAGGCGGCCGGCGTGCCGATTCCAGATTCGATGACGGGTCAGAGTTTTCTCAAGACGCTAACGGGACAGGGTTCGGGGTGGGTTGAGCCGTCGAGGAACCGCATGCTCATCGGGAAGGAACGGCATGACCTGGGCCGTCCCGACGACCTCGGATACCCCGTTCGAGCGATTCGAACACCCGAGTACCTCTACATTCACAATTTCGAACCGGATCGTTGGCCTGTCGGGAATCCCGAAACCTCCTATCCGAATTGTGACAATAGCCCGACGAAGACATTGCTCACCTTTCGGTTCGACGAGTTCTACCGTCTTTGCTTCGGCAAACGGCCGAGGGAAGAGTTTTATGTCCTCGCGGATGACCCCGACTGCGTCACCAATCGAGCGTCTGATCCCGCGCTTCGAGCCGTCAAGGAATCCCTTCGGGACGAAATGGAATCGACCTTGCGCGCAGAGGGGGACCCTCGGATGTTCGGACTCGGTTGGATGTTCGATACCTATGATTACGTAGGAGCTCGAAACCACTCGTATGCCAACTGGCTGAACCATCATCGAGAGGAGTGATTGAGGGATCTCCTGGCCCTCGCATCCTGGCGGTGGAGCTTCTCCGCCGCAATCAGTTGGGGCTCATCCTCGTTCCGTCGCACCTTCCTGGTTGCGTACAGTAGAAGAGACGTTGGCTTCGTCACAGTGATGGGCCGGTGGGACCGAGGGTGAGGGAGACATGTGGGAATCATTCACGGCAGGTGCCCAGCGCGTTCTTCAACGCGCCGAGCAGGTTGCCCGATTGCGTCGATCCGAGTCCGTGGAGCCCATCGATCTCCTTGTCGCATTGATCGAAGAGACCGAAAGCCGGGCTGCGGTGATGATCACCGAGTTTGGCATCTCGCTTGAGCAACTTCGAACAGTTGCTGAGCCGTTGGACGCTCAGGCAGTTGAGGATGAACGAGCGACCTGGGAGGGAGTGGAGGATGCCGTCGGTCTTCCTCACTCTCATGCGATGCGATTGACCCTGACCGAAGCCACGCTTCGGGCGCGATCGTTGGATCGTTCGCAAGCGATTGGAACCGAGCATTTGCTCGTCGGTTTGCTCGGCTCCAACGATCCGGTCGCGGCTCATCTCATTGAGGCAGGGCTTCAGGTCGATGTCTTGATGGAGCGGATTGCCGGGGTCAACGCCATTGAGTCGGGGCCGATCCCGATGTCTGAGGATCTTCCTGCCCCTGTTCTTGCCGATCCGGGAGAAGTAGCCGATCTGGCTCGCATTCTCGACGCGTCGGCCAACCGGGCTCGGGAAGGTCTTCGAGTGATCGAAGACTACGTGCGTTTCGTGCTCAATGATCCTGCCCTGACCCGACGGCTCAAGGATGTCCGCCATCGCTTTGGCGAGGCGATTCGTGGTTTTGACTCCGACTGGCTGATCACGGCGCGCGACACTCCAAACGATGTCGGTACGCACATCATGGCCAGCGATGAGGGTTCTCGCGAACACCCCCGGGCCGTCCTCACCGCGAATTTTAAGCGCACTGCGGAAGCTTTGCGTACGTTGGAGGAATACACGAAGGTCTTTGATCAATGGCTCTCGGGTCGCTTCGAAATCTTGCGTTATGATGTCTATACTCTTGAAAAGCGCGTGATGGCGGCCGTGGTGGCCCGAGGTGGACTTGATGGGGCCCGTTTGTATGTGCTGGTAGGAGGGCTTCCGACCCTCGGCGACCTGACCTGGATCGTCGAGGAGGCAATTGCGGGAGGTGCCGACGTAATCCAGTACCGGGAGAAAGGACTCTCCGATCGAGTCATGCTTGAACGTGCCCGCGAGGTCCGCATTCTCACGGCTCGCGCGGGTGTGCGCTTCATCATGAACGATCGGCCGGATCTGGCTCGGCTTGCGTCGGCCGATGGGGTGCACCTGGGTCAGGATGACCTTTCTGTGCGTGATGTGCGTCGCGTCGTTGGCCCGAACATGGTGATCGGTGTCTCGACCCATGAGCCGGTACAGTGTGATGCGGCGATTCGTGACGGCGCAAACTACCTGGGTGTTGGTCCCGTTTTCCCAAGTCAAACCAAGGTTTTCGACGCCTTCGCCGGTCTGGCCTACGTTCGGCATGTGGCTGAGGAAACCACCCTCCCCTGGTTCGCGATTGGGGGAATCACCGAGGAGAATCTGGACGAAGTGCTCGACGCCGGAGCAACTCGGATTGCAGTCTCGTCTGCAGTGGTCCGAGCCGATCGTCCTCGGCGAGCCTCTCAGGCGTTCAAGACTCGGATCGTCGAGCGACGGGAAATGGAGCCATGACGTTGCCTCGATTGGATGCGGTACGGAGGCGGTTTGCTGAACAGAGCTCGCTCGGTGAACTCACCGCGCAACGCTGGGACACGATCATTGTGGGAGCGGGGCACAACGGTCTGACCTGTGCGGCTTATCTTGCTCGGGCCGGGATGAAGGTTCTGGTCCTTGAATCGCGCGATCCGATCGGAGGGGCATGCACGATTCATGAACCGTGGCCAGGGTATCGTGTGTCCCCGTGTGCCTATCTTCTCGGGTTGTTGCATCCGAAGGTCATCGATGACCTGGGGTTGATCGGACGAGGGCTTCGCTGGACTCCGGCTACGGCCGGGCTGTTCGTCCCGTTTGACGATGGTGAGAGTCTTCAACTCTGGGACGACGAGGAACGCTGTGAGGCGGAGATTCGCCGCCTTTGCCCCGAGGATCTCGACGGATTCCGAGCCTTCGCCGAGGTGAAGCAACGGCTGCGTGATGCGATCCGGCCCCCCAGTGATGCGGACCTCTGGCTTGATCCGGAACCGAGCCGAGAGGTGATCGAGGATCGGCTCGGCAACGATCCCGAGGCCCGATCATTGCTGTTCGAGTGGTCCATGGTCGAGTATGTCGAGCGATTCTTCCGCTCTCCATACCTTCAAATGGCCTACCTCGGTCAGGGGGTGATCGGTACCAACGCCAGCCCTCACGATCCCGGAACTGCCTCAATCCACTTTCATCACCAATCGGGAAGACTCGGGGGAATCCCCGGAGCCTGGGGCTACGTGGAAGGGGGTATGGGGATGATATCCTTCCTGATCGCCGATGCGGCCCGAGAGGCCGGTGCCGTGATCGTGAGTGGCTTGCCCGTGGCCCGGATCGTGCCGGAAGAAGGGGTGGAATTGGATTCCGGCAATCGGATTCATGCGTCGGTGGTTGTATCAAACGCCGATCCGAAGTCAACCCTGGCGTTGTTGGGAAACCTCGCCGATCCCTCCTGGCGTCAACGGGTCGAGGCCATCCCCATGACCGGTTGCACTGTCAAGGCGAACGTCGCGCTCAGCGAATTGCCGAACTTTCGCACCCGACCGGGAACCGTTCAGGCCCAGCATCGAGGTCAGGTCAACACACCGCTCACAAAGGACGAATGGGCCTTGTCGTTTGCCCAGGCCCGATCCGGTCGGCTGCCGGATCGAATCTGGGCGGAACTGTATTTCCAGACGACTGCCGACCCGAGCGTTGCTCCTGCGGGAATGCATACGATGAGCGTCTTCGCGCAGTATGTCCCCCATACCTTTGCCGAAGGTGATTGGGAGACGCGACGCGACGACGTCGTCCGATTGATCCTCGACACACTCGCCCGTCATTGCTCAAACATTCCCGAAGCGGTGCGAGCGATCGAGGTGCTTGGCCCGCCCGACATTGAGCGTCGAGTGGGGCTTTGGGGTGGGCATATTTTCCAGGGAGAGTGTCTCCCGCCGTTTATGTGGGATCGCCGGCTAACCAGTCGAACACCGATGCCAGGGGTTTATCTCTGCGGCGCCGGGACGCATCCGGGCGGAAGTGTCATGGCCGTCAATGGGCGCAATGCGGCCATGTGTGTCCTTGCGGATCGAGCTCAGGTCGTGTAGTCGGCATTCAATCGGACATACTCGGCCGTGAGGTCGCAGGTCCAGAATCGGGCCGAGGCATCCCCTTGAGTGAGCGTGAGGGTAATGTCGACCTCTCGGTTCGTTTTCAAGCGATGCGAAACCGCTTCAGCGTCGTAGTCGAGTGGGACTCCGTCACGGTAGAGTGGTACCCCATCCAGTTCCAGGGAGAGTTCCGTCTCCTCGAACAAAACGCCCGCGTAACCGGCCGCGGAAACGATTCGTCCCCAGTTTGGATCGGCGCCGTGAATGGCGGTTTTTACGAGGGGACTGTCGGCCACAGTTCGGGCGATCTGGGCGGCCTGATCTCGGTTACGGCAGCCCTTGACGTTGATGGTGATCAGATGGGTGGCCCCTTCGCCGTCGTCGGGGATCATGCGCGCCAGGGTTTCGCACGTTTCGCGAACCATGCCGGCAAACATTTTCAGGTCGGCCCCCATCAGGGGCAACTCGCCCCGGGAACCGGAAAGTATCAGCACTGAATCATTCGTGCTTGTGTGGCCTTCGACTGAGATGCAGTTGAACGTTTCGTCCACGGCGTCGAGAAGGATGCCCGAGAGGGCACCCATCTGCACCCGAGCGTCGGTAATCAAAAATCCGAGCATCGTGGCCATGCGGGGGCCAATCATCGCTGCTCCCTTGGCGATGCCGAGCAAGCGGACGGTCTTCCCCGTTTCGGTCTTTCGTCGCATCGAGACAATCTTCGGCCGGGTGTCGGTCGTCAGGATGGCACGGGACGCATCATGAAATCCCTTTGCGTCGTATGTTGCCGCATCGATCGCCTGGTTCACGCCGGACTCGATACGATCCATCGGCAGTTGATGGCCGATTACGCCTGTTGATGCGATGAGGATGTGTTCGGGTAAGCAGCCGAGGCGTGTTGCTGCCATTTCGGCGGTGCGCTTCGTGTTCTCAAACCCCTGGGCGCCGGTGGCTGCGTTGGCATTGCCGGAGTTGATGACGATGGCCCGAATCGCTTCGGAGGGCACGATCGCGCGGTCCCACTGCACCGGAGCCGCCGCGATCCGGTTCGTGGTGAAGGTGCCTGCCGCCGAGCAGGTCGAGTCGGCCACGATCACTGCCAGGTCGGCCAAGCCGCTTGGCTTGATTCCCGCCTTCACCCCGGCGGCCCGGAAGCCCTCGGGAATTTCCAACACTGTCGAATCGCTCACGAGAATCGTCCTCCGCTCGCTCCCGGCCATTGTGTGAACTACTGCGCGGTGCATCCACCGTCAATGAACAGGGTGGCGCCGGTCATGTAACTGGAAGCGTCCGAGGCCAGAAACAGAGCTGCCGGCCCGAGTTCCTCAGGGTCGCCCCATCGACTGAGAGGAACTTTCGCTTCCATTGCGGCCTTCTTTTCGGGATCGTTCAGAAGGGGCAGGTTGATTTCCGTGGCGAATGGTCCAGGGCAAAGCGCGTTGACGTTGATGCCGAAGGGGGCCAACTCCAGGGCAAGCGTCTTGGTGAGCAGTGTCATCCCCCCTTTGCTGGAGCAATAGGGAGTGCGTTCGGCCAGACCGATCTCACCCAGCATGCTCGAGACGTTGATGATCCGTCCCCACCCGTTCCGTTTCAACTCCGGAACCGCGGCGCGGCAGAAGAGCCAGGAGCCTTTGAGATTGGTGTCGAGCACCAGATCCCATTCGGATTCTTCGAGCTGTTCGATCGGGCGTCGGATGTTGATGCCCGCGTTGTTGACCAGGATGTCGAGCTTGCCAAACCGTTCGACAGTCGCCGCTACGGCGGCCTGAACCTGATCGGCCTTCGTCACCTCAACGGCCAGGCCCATCACCTCCTGGCCGGTGGATGCGGCTATCTCCCGGGCGACGGCGTCTGCCCGATCCTGCTCCCGAGCCGTGAGCGCGACCGAGGCCCCGGCCGAGGCCATCGCCTCGGCCATCACCCGCCCCAACCCCCGGGCTCCTCCGCTGATCAACACCACCCGTCCATCGAGCCGAAATCGATCGATCGCCGCCATTGCGCCGTACCCCGGTCAATCGTGGAACCCCACCGCCCTTGCGGGTGCCTCGCTCCCAGTCCACACACCAGGGCAGACCGATTTCGGACGCGGAAGGTTCTCACGGAATCGTGATGAAGGCCCCTAGCCTACTTGGCCCCGACCAGCAGGGCTATCCCCCGCCCCGCACTCCGAGGATACCGCTGAGAGGGGCCACTCGGGATGCACCCGGAAGATCGGTTCCAGCGATCCGGCCTGGTTAAGACGGCAGTTCGGGCGAATTGGGCTGAGGTTGTGGCGAATGGGCAAGTTGTTCGGTTCGTTCGATTTAGGGGTGTAGGGAAAATGGGACGTTCAGTTCAAGAGGGAGCCCTGGGGAATCCGAATCAAGGGGTGAGCCTTGAGAATAGCCCTCCCGGGCTCGCCTGGGTGCCTTCCAGGGTCTGGGTCCGAAACATCTCTGAGCGTCGGAGAAACTGACGGAGCGACCATGACGAAGCGATACCTCCTCTTGATCCCGCTCATTGCGTTGCCGCTTGGTTCGTGGCTGGCCGTTCGGCCGGCTGCGGCGTTTGTCGGCCATGGTCATGCTGGCAAGGCCTTGCCGGCGGTGGCCCCGATGGGTGGAGAAACTCTTTCCGGACCGGTTTCGTATGAAGTCCGGCGCCGGACCGTGCTGCAACCTGTCACTGAAACGGTTTTTGAGAGCCAGCAGGTGACCTCGGTTCGTGATGTGCACGAAACCGTGATGCGACCGCAAACCGTGACGACCATGCGGTCGATCACTGAAACGCACCTTCAAGAGGTGCCCTATACCATCCAGAAGCCGATCCAGCGGACCGAGTTTCGCGAGGAACAGTACACGGTGCAGCGTCCGGTGACGCGGACGATTTCGAAGACGGTGCCTTACACCGTGATGCGGCCGGTCACCGAAACGCACCTGAAGACCGTTCCGTACACCATCAAGCGTCCGATTACCGAGACGCACATGAAGACGGTGCCTTACACCGTTTGCCGTCCGGTCAAGGAGGTGAGCTACAAGACGGTGCCGATCACCGTTTGCCGCCCCGTGACCGAAACCCGTTACCGGAACGAGACGTACGTCATTCAGCGTCCGGTGACTCAGGTGGTTCCCCGAGTCGTCTGCACGACCGTCATGAAGCCTGTGCCCCGCACCACCTACAAGACCGTCACCGAGACCATCTCGGTTCCTGAGGTCCGCACGGTGATGCAAGCGCAGACCTACACCGTCATGGATACGGTCAAGCAGACGGCGTACAAGACCGTTCCCTACACCGTGACCCGACCGGTGAAGGAAACCACCTTCCAAACGATCCGCGATGTGGTGACCGTTCCGGTCAAGCGGACGGTCATGAAGGAAGTTCCCTACACCGTGACTCGGCCGATCACCGAAACTGTGCTCCAGACACGGACTCGGAAGATCTGCCGGCCGGTGCAGGAGACGACCTTCAAGAACGTCTCGGAGACGATCTATCAGACGGTCACCGAAACGGCCTTCCGCGATGTCTGCGAGACGGTTCCCGTCCCTCAGACCATCACGGAACAGGTTCCGGTGGAATGTGGTGAGTGGATCACACGGACCCGGTTTGTGCCGGGGATCACCGTTCCGGCCAAGGGAGGCGAGGTTGTTCCTTCCGCCCAGTGCCCCGGTTCGGTCGTGACCGAGAAAGTCTTCGTTCCGAAGACGGTCATGCAGACCGTGTCCCGGACCGTGATGGTCCCTCAGGTGGTGCGAAAGCAAGTTCCTTACCAGGTCTGCCGACAGGTGCCCGTGACCATCTGCAAGCAGGTTCCGGTGACACGGACCCGTTTGGTGAAGGAACGCGTGGTCGAGCAGGTTCCGGTGACGGTCTGCAGGACGGTACGCGAAACCCAGGTCAAGCTCGTCCCACACACCATTTGCGACATGGTTCCGCAGGAACGGGTTCGTCAGGTTCCCGTGACCGTCTGCCGGATGGTCTCCGAAACCCGCACCAAAACCGTGCCCTACACCGTCTGCCAGACGGTCCCACGGACCTGTGTGAAGCAAGTTCCGGTCAAGGTCACGACGATGGTGCCGCGGAGCATCTGCAAGAAGGTTCCGGTGACCACCACGGTTATGGTGCCGCACAAGGTCACCCAAACCGTTCCGACCACCGTCACCAAGATGGTCAAGGAGACGGCGTGTCGACAGGTGCCCTATTCCGTCACCCGGACGATCAAGGAAACCCAGTACAAGACCGTTCCGGTGACCCACGTGCGGATGGTGAAGGAAACCCACACCAAGCAGGTTCCCTACACTGTCTGCCGGACGATCTTCGAGACGGCATACAAGCAGGTTCCCGTGACCGTCTGCCGGATGGTCTCCGAAACCCGAACGAAGGTTGTCAATCAGACGATCTGCGAGATGGTTTCCGAGGTTCGGACCCGATGCGTGCCCTACACGGTTTGCGACATTCAGACGATCCCTTGCGTCAAGCGAGTGCCCGTCAAGGTCTGCAAGCAGGTGCCGGTCACCAAGACAATCTGCGTTCCGGAGACCGTCGTGCGTCAGGTGACTGACGTGAAGACAATCTGCGTGCCCCGGACCGTCACCCGACAGGTTCCGGTCGAAATCTGCGAGGTGGTTCCGGTCGTCTGCCCGACCCCGCAGGTGCCGGTCAAGAGCGTGGTGGCCTCGGCCCAGTGTGCTCCGACCGACCTTCTGCCCGCGGCCGAAATCTGCCGGCCGAAGTGCGAGCTGCTCAGCCGAGTCTTCGGATGCAAGCGGTTCTGACCCTCGCTCCTTCAGCAACCACCGGCTCGGCCGGGACGAGGACGTGACGGCTTGACGCACCCAGACAGGACCGACGCATCAGAGGATGGGGGGTTGCTTCGCTCGATCCCTTCCGTCACGATCCAAGACGCAAACGCCCCTCGCATTCGCGAGGGGCGTTTTTGTGCGCTCTAGAGCGGTTTTCGATTGAGCGGAGCGGCTCGCCGGGAAATGGGGGACAGGCACCTCGAAGACTCGGAGCCAGTCCCCATTTCCCTGACCCTTCACAGGCAAACGAACAACGCTCTAATGATTCATCAGGATGTGTTCCAGACCCGGACGGAGTCGTTCGAAGGCTCGGGCCCGGTGGCTGAGCTGGTGCTTGACCAAAGTACTTAGCTCGCCGAACGTCTTGTGATATTCCAGGATGATGAACAACGGGTCGTAGCCGAACCCCCCCTCCCCCTCGACCTGATGGGCGATTCGCCCTCGGCAGGCTCCTTCGGCCTCAAGGACAATTGCGCCCGAGGGATCGGACAGCGCCAGGCAGCACACGAAGGCCCCCCCTCGCCGCTCGTCAGGGACGCCGGTCAGTTCGGCGAGGAGCTTGCGGTTGTTTGCGTCGTCGTCTCCGTGCGATCCGGCATAGCGCGCCGAGTAGACCCCCGGAGCGCCATCCAGTGCATCGACGGTCAGGCCAGAGTCATCGGCGATGACCCATTGACCCAGAGACTGGGCCGTTTCGGAGGCCTTTTTGCGAGCGTTCCCGGCGAAGGTGTCGGCGTCTTCCACGACCTCGGGAGCGTCTGGGAAGCCGTCGAGGGTCAGAACGACCAGGCGGGCAAGTCGCGGGTTCGGCTCCCAGGGAGGGGCGATCAGCCCCACCATCTCTCGCCCTTTCTTGACGTTGCGGGTGGCGAGAACGATCGGGAAGGGTTGAGCGGGTGCATCACTCATGACGGAAGGCTCAGGGAGGAACTCGAAGAGGAGAGGATCGGAGGGATCGACCGTCGAGGGCAGGCCAGGATCATCGGATCCATCGAACCTGGCCCACCTCGATGGGGATCGCTCAATTCGATTGGGGAACTTCGAAGACCGTGGTCGAGGGAGCAAGGTGCTGGGTGAACACCTTGTTGCCCTGCCGCTTCGTTTCGACCTCGATCGTGAGTGCGGCCTGACGGACTTGATCGATCTTCGGATCGTTCGGCGACTGGAAGGCTCCTAGCATCACCCGGCTCGACGTCCGGTCATGATACACATACGGCTGCACGCCGAGCGAACGCACCACGTCATTCTTGGCCAGCACGGAGGCAAGTTTCTCGGCGTCTTCGTGAGCCGTTCGCAAGGGGCTGCTGTCGAAGACCTTCGGGAAGTTGATGACCGACTCGTCCGGACCACTCAACGCCGCCCGACCGGAAAACTCGGCAACCACCAGCGTGTAGGGTGCCGGGCACTTGTAAATGCTATTAGGTGTTCCTTTGTTCATGCGAACGACCAGCGGATCGACCGGCTTGACGAACCCGGAGCGGAGCACTTCGGGATCAACCACGGCCCCCGGCGGCAGCTTCGGCACGGCAGCCGTTTGGGCTCGGCCGGGGTAGAGATCCTGGGCCGGCAAGAGCGGATTGGTTGTCACGAAGGCGCGATCCAGCCCCTTTCCGTTCCGCCAGGGGAAGATCGAATGATGATCCGCGAGGGTACGCGGCTTGAGCTTCTTGATCTGGTTCTGCAGGTCCTTGGCCTGGTCGATGGTGGCACAGTTGCCGGCCATCACCACGGCCTCGTCGGTGACGCGATCCGACTCGGGAGGATTCACGTACGGTTGATCGATCGCCCGGTCCGCAGTGGGCGGGATCCCACGCATATTGCTATTGCCGGGCTTCAGCTTCAAGAAGTAGACATACGCGGGGATGCGGTGCTCGGCTCGAAGCTCCATGGCGAGCGCCTGGGCTCGCTGCACGGCATAATCACCCCGGAAGATGTGAGCGGCGACCATAAACGGTCCGGCCTGTCGCGTCAAAAGGTACGGTTCGATCGGATCGGTGGGCAGGAACGACGGCGGCGCGTCTTGCCCCGGATCGACCGGAGCCGGCAGAACCGCGCCATTCTGGAACACCTGGTCGTCGCTGGTTCCTTCCGCTTCCGGAGCGGGGCTCGGAGCCGGAGCCGGGGCCTGCGACCGGGAAGGAACCTGTAAGAACGGACGATTCAATGGCTCGGCAACCGGGGTCGGGGCGGGACCGCGGGGGGCACCTCCCCGCACCTGAGCCAGGACCGCCCCGGGCGCGGTCGCGGCCAGGGCCAAAGCCATGCTGGTCGAGAACAGGACCGATTTCATCGGCGATCCCCCATCCTGACGGGTTCGCGTATTGGGTTCGATCGTGATCACGTCAGACGCAAGACCCACCGGTACAGACGACGTCCCTTCCGGTGAGATCGGCGTTGAGGCGTCAAGCGGTGTGGTCCAGGACGGCCGATGCGCAGACGGGCGAGCCGTGTCTTAACACATCCCCCTCAGCCTGCACAGAGGAATTCAGGAGGAAGGTGGAAGTGCGAGAGACAATCCCCTTCGATCACTGCTCTCAGCGCTTGCCTCGTCAAAACGGCCAATCCGCGCCAAGGGCCTCGCGCTGGGCCTTGGTCAGGAGATCGAGCCCGAGTTCGGCCAGGTCGAGCAGTTCGGTCAGTTGATTGCGGCTGAAGGTGCCCCCTTCTCCAGTCCCCTGAACCTCAACGAGCCCACCGCCTCCCAGTCGGACGACGTTCAGGTCGACCTCGGCACCGACATCTTCGACGTAATCGAGATCGAGCAACCCTTGACCGTTGACGATCCCCACGCTGACGGCCGAGACACTGTCTTTCAACACCGTTCGGGTTGCATCGGGGCCAAGAGTAGCCAACAGGGCATCGACGACGGCCACAAACGCTCCGGTAATCGCAGCGGTCCGGGTGCCGCCGTCGGCGTCGATCACCTCGGCATCAAGGTGCAGGGTTCTCGGCCCGAGGGCTCGGGTGTCGACGGCCGCACGGAGACTCCGCCCGATCAACCGCTGAATCTCGGTCGATCGCGAATCGGCCCGTCGCTCTTTCCGGGGCGAAGTACTGCCCGGCAGCATCATGTATTCCGCCGTCAGCCAGCCGGTCCCTTTGCCTTCGAGCCACCCGGGAACGGCTTCGGTGAGGTTTGCGGTCACCAGCAGGGTCGTGCCGCCACAACGGTACAGGGCGCTGCCGTTGCTGCGGCGGGCGAAGCCACGCTCAATAGTCACGGCGCGGGGTTCCGAGGGAGATCGGCCGTCGTTTCGGGTGCTCATGGTGTCCGTCGAGGAGAAGAGGGCGGGACCGTCGAAGGCAAGGCAGCGCGGGTCATCGGACCCGCGTGGTTCCGCCGAGCCCCGGCGGTCGAATCACGACGATCGGCTGAGGCTCAGGCGCTTCATTCTGCCGTTTGAGCCGATAAATCGCCAGGCAATCGTACGGAGGGACCTGGACATGCCAGTGCTTCAGGTCTTCCGAAGGGAACAGCCCCTCGACTCTCAGAATCACATCTTTGCCCGGTGTACCGACCACGTAACCGCCCCCGGTCAGATGCTGCCGGATCAGGCGATCACGTCCTGGACCGTCAAAGGATTCCAGGGACCCCGGCTCGATCTCCGGCCGGGTGCTCAGGAAAAACTGGAGCGGGCGGTAGGTCCACCAGTCTTCTCCCAGGACCACGGTCCGCTCTGGCACCGCGAGCCCCGCGGTGCGGGCCGCATCGAGGTCGCGTTTGACAATCTTCGCCGCCCAAGCTTTCGGATCGACGGCCTCGGTTCGCAAGGTCCAGAGGGATTCCTGCCCCTGGTGGACGCTCATCAGGTGATCCAGATAATGAACCTTGAATCCAAGCAAAAGCACCCAGGCCAGACCGATCATCCCAGCCATCTGGGTTCGAAACGCGACCGTCTTCCATCCTCCTTCGGGCATCACGAGCATCGCCCGTAGGCAGCACGCCACCGCTAGGACCGAAGGCGCGACCAGATACAACCCGTACCGCACGAAATACGGTCGTAAGATGTCCGGCCCCGTCACCAGGTGCATTCCGCAAAGCGAGAGGATCAGGCCGCCAATCAAGGCCAGACGATCCCAACGCTTCTGTTTCCAGAGGCACCACGAACCGAACGCGAGGATCGATCCGAAGCCAAACCAGAAGGTCCGGTCAAAGCTCAGCGAGGTTTCCGTCGGGCCGACCTCGCAAAATCCCATGAGCAATCGTTCATATCGAAGGAAATAGAGTGGCCAGTCGCTCGGGCCGAAGCCATAGGTTTGATACGTCCACTGAATCGTCGATCGGCCGCGAGTGAGCAGGACCAATGGGCCGATCACCGCCATCGCCCCCCAGGTGGTGATCGCCAGGCTTCTCCAGCGGGCCGTCGAGTCGGTTACGGTGCGTTCCAGGAGCTTCGCCAGCAGGACAAGACCGAGCGCGGGAAGCAGGAACAAGTACGTCGGATGAACGTAATAACACAAGAGAAACGCAAGCGCGAGACCAAGCCGATGTCCCCTGAAGGCCGCGGCCAGGGCGATCACCCCGACCAGGGGATTCCAGGCCGGCTCGGCACCGATTCGGCACTCGGCAATCGCGACTGGAAGCACGGCCAACAGGGTCGCGCCGATGATCGCCGTGGGTCGGTCAAGCGATCGCTTCCAGAGGCTGTATGCCGCGATCACCGCGAGAATCCCCGCCAGCGCTCCCGGAATCTTGATCACATAGCTTGAGGGGCCCAGCAGCCAGTACAGAGGAACCTCGGTCCCCAGAACGAGGAAGTTGATCACATTCCCCGACGCCGTTTTCGAGGCAATCGCCTCACCGGCCAGCAGCTTGGCGGCCTGTACGCCGTAGAAGGCCTCATCACCGTTGGGGGCCGGCATCGTCAGGCTGGAAACCCGAAACCAGATCGCCAGCGCGAACAAGGGGACGAGGGGGGCGACGGCCAGCAGCGCCGGGAGCTTCGACCGGGCCAGCATAAGCGGAATCCTCCGTGACGAGCATTCCCGGCGCGGACTCCGCAGCTCGGGGCCGAGACGAATAGGCGGGCGGATTCTTGCCCGATCCGGACCGCCCGTCAACGTCAACCCCGGTTGCCTCCAGGCGTGCCCTCTCCCTCCATCAGGTGCAAGAGCAACGCTTTTTGGAAGTGCAAGCGGTTTGCGGCCTGGGGAACGACAAGGCTTTGCGGCCCGTCGATCACCTCAGCGGTCACTTCTTCTCCCCGGTGTGCGGGCAGACAGTGGAGGAAGATTGCGTTCGGTCGCGCCTGGCTCATCAAGGCCGCATCGACCCGATACGGCTCGAAGGTCTTGCAGCGGATCTCCGCCTCATCTTCCTGCCCCATACTGGTCCAGACGTCGGTGTATACCACATCAGCGGCCGAGACGGCGTCGGCCGGATCGTGGGTTTCCTCAAGAGGGACGCCGGGGAACTGAGTGGCGAACCGGCGCCGGAAGTCGTCGGGGAAGGCATACCCGTTCGGGCAGGCCAGGATGAAGCGCATTCCGCTCAGGGCGGAGGCCACCGCGAGCGATCGGGCCACGTTGTTTCCGTCTCCCACGAACGCCAAGGTCACTCCTTCCAGACCGCCGCATGCCTCGCGGATCGTCAGGAGGTCGCTCATGGCCTGGCATGGGTGATCCGAGTCGGTCAGTGCGTTGATGATCGGAATTTCGGCATGTTGGGCCAGTTCTTCGATGAGATCCTGCGAGAAGGTCCGTACGGCCAGCGCATCGACATACTGGCTGATGACCCGAGCAAAGTCGGTCACAGGTTCCCGAACTCCGATCCCCACATCCTTGCCGGTCATGTAGATGGACGAACCGCCCAGATGGGTCATCGCCGTCTCGAATGAGATTCGGGTGCGCATCGACGGCTTGTCAAAGACCAGGCCGAGCATCTGGCCGGCCAGCCGAGGGGAGCGCAGGCCGCGATTCCCTTCTCGCTTCAACGCGATCGCCTGGTCGAGCAAGAGCCGAACCTCGTCGGCCTTGAGGTCGAACAACTCGATGAAATGACGGGGCATGGACGGGACACTCCGGTCGGCCGCTCGTGGAGGCGAGCGGCTTCGGCTTCGGCTCGCGATCCCGGGCGATCAGGATCGCAGTTCGCGGATGACCTCGGCGATGACCTCGAACCCGTCGTCCAGTTGCTCGTCGGTCAGCGTCAGCGACGGCAAGAGGCGGACGACGGTTCCCTGGGTTGCGTTGATCAACACGCGGCGCTCCAGGCATCCGGAGACGACGGGAGAGGCATCGACCGTCAGCTCAACACCGATCATCACCCCCTGGGTTCGGATCTCCCGGATCAAGTCCGGCCGCTCGGTTCGGAGGCGTTCGAAGTGGGATCGGAATCGCTGCCCAATCTGCGGGCCGCGCTCGAGAAGGCCTTCGACCTCGATCGTCTCAATCGTTGCCAGGCCTGCCCGGCAGGCGATCGGGTTGCCTCCGAAGGTGCTCGCGTGCATTCCGGGTCGCAGCGAGGGAGCGACCTCGGTCGAGGCGATCATCACGCCACAGGCGACGCCGCCGGCCAGAGCCTTGGCGCAGGTCAGCACGTCGGGCGTGATGTTCGCATGTTGATAGGCGAACCAGCTTCCGGTCCGTCCGAGCCCGGTCTGGACCTCATCGAGCATGAGCAAGGCACCGCGATCGCTGCAGAGTTTGCGGAGACCTGCCAGGTAGCCGGAAGACGGGATATTGACTCCCCCTTCCCCCTGGATCGGCTCGACCAGGACGGCTGCCGTCTGTTCGTCGATGGCGTCGGACGCGGCGGCTAGGTCGTTGTAAGGAATGTACTTGAAGCCGGGCAACATCGGCCCGCAACCTTCGTGGTACTTCGGCTGGGCGGTCGCCGATAGTGCAGCGAAGGTCCGGCCGTGGAAGCCGTGGGTCATGGTGATGATTGTCGACCGGTTCGACTTCGACCCGTGCAGGCGGGCGAGCTTGATGGCCGCTTCGTTCGCCTCAGCCCCGCTGTTGCAGAAGAAGCACTGGCCGCCGAACGATCGCTCTGAAAGGGCCTGGGCAAACGCCCCCTGAGCCTCCATGTACCAGGTGTTCGGCACGTGGATCAGGGTGCCCACCTGATCACGGACTGCCTCCACCACCCGGGGAGGGCAGTGGCCGAGCACGTTGCAGCCCCATCCGGGAAAAAGGTCGAGGTATCGGTTCCCCTCGGCGTCCCAGATGTGCGAGCCTTCGCCGCGCACCAGGCTGACCGGGAAGCGGCGGTAGTTGCCGATCACGTAGCGGTCGAACTGCTCGATCGTTTCGGCCGAACTGGGGTGGGAAACGTGGGCCACAGGTCCAGCTCCAATGCGCTGAACCAGCGGCGCGACGCCAGTTCAGCAAGCGAGGGATAACGCGTTGATCGTGAATCGAATCGCAAACAGCTCGCACCAACGAGCGGACGAGGAATCGGGCGGTGAGGTTCGCCTCGGTCCGATTCTGGGTTGACCACGAGGCAAGCTGAACTATCGGGCCGAGGCGGTTGCCAACGGAACTCGACGGCTGGCTCCTGCCGAGGCAATCTCGGTCCCGATTCCTCGGTCGGTGAAAATTTCGAGGAGCAAAGCGTGCGGCAAGCGCCCGTCGATGATGTGGACCTTGCGCACCCCTGCTTCCAGGCTTTCCAGGCACGCGTCGACCTTCGGAATCATCCCTCGATCAATGATCCCCTGTTCAATCAACGTACGGCAACCGTCAGGCGTGAGCCCTTCGATCAGGCTGTCCGGATCGTTTCGATCACGCAAAATGCCTGGCATGTCGGTCAGAAACACCAGTTTCTCGGCCTTCAGATGCCGGGCGACGGCTGCCGCGGCGGTGTCGGCGTTGACATTCAAGAGACCGTGATCCTCCTGGCAAATGGCCAGCGAGGGCAAGACCGGCACAATCCCGGCCAGGCAAAGGTTCTCGATGGTCATGGTGTCGACGTCCACGACCTCGCCCACCCGCCCCAGGTCGATCGGGGCCTGATCGTCGCCGCTGAGGCTCATTCGAGTCCCAAGCAGACAGCAGGTTGTCCGGGGGTGTAATGCCGCGGCCCGGCCACCGTATTTGTTGATGTGGCGCACGGTGTCGGCATTGACGCCATCGATCAGCACGTCGGCGACGATCCCCAGCGTGGCCTCGTCGGTGTATCGCCGCCCTTGAACGAACTTCGGTTCCAGGCCCGCCTTTTGCATCGCTGCTGAGATCGCCTTGCCGCCGCCATGCACCACCACCGGACGCAAGCCGACGGTTTGCATGAAGACCACATCGACCAGCAAGGCTCGCAACGTCTCCGGCTCCTCCATCACCGATCCGCCCAACTTGATGACGGTGAACCGGTTATGGAACTTGCGGATGTAGCCCAATGCCTCAATCAAGACGTCGGCCTTGCGGATCGCTTCCTCATGCACCACGCTGAGCCCTCGACACATGTACCGTTGCTGTCACCGAATCGAGAAGTCCTGATTGTCCGTCACGACACCCGCCTTGTAAAGTGGTTATGCAGCAAGCCGTCCCATCCCTTCGATTGATCTCCGAATCGACCGTTGACCGATCGCAGGCCATCGAGCGCAGGGGAGTCGCGTTCGTGGAGCAAGCCGCACCCCCACCGCCGACCCTCGATCCAGAATTTCGCCCACACCTGTCCGATCGGTCCTTGCCGAGAGTCGTGCATCCCGGTTCTTACCGGCGCATCCTGGCGAACCCGTTTCTCGGGTTCCTTGGGATCGGGCTCTGGGTCGCCGCGTTCCGCCAGGTGTTGGTGATTCGGACCGATCCCCCTGCTCTGTTCCTGGCCTTCGTCGTGCTTCCGGCTTTGGCGGTCATTGTTCTCCCAAGGCTCTTTCGTTATCACTGCCTCGATTGCGGCCGGTCGGGCCGACTTGGACGATGGAAACACCACGTCTGCCCGACTGTCGCGTTGCGGATTGTCGAGGGTCGCCCCCGCCGGTTTCGAGGCCCGGGGCCCCTGCTTCAGATGTTTTTCTGGGGCGTTCTGCTTGCGGTCGTGCTGTCGCTCGCAAACCTCGCGGGCCTGACCTTGCGTTGACAGCCCAGCGGCCCAGGTCGGATACTAAGGTGTTTTACAGGAACGAAACGCCTGCCGCCCTGAACTCCGGTCAGGCCGAGGTGTCTCTCACGCAGGTTTTGCCTCGTGCTGAGATGTCCCCGGTGGCCCCCTCGTCTCTCACGGTGACGATCAGAACGGGCCTTTCCCTCCGCCTCCGCCTGTTTGCAACTGGCCCGCGTCCCCCTGCCCCGAGGATCGATCTCACGATGTCCCATGCCGAGCGTATCGACACCAAAGCCATCCTGGAAGAACTGCTCGCCCAGCGCGTCCTGGTGCTCGACGGCGCAATGGGAACCATGATCCAGACCTACTCCTTGACGGAGGAGGACTTCCGGGGCGAGCGCTTCCGCGACCATCCGAAGGATCTGAAGGGCTGCAACGATCTGCTCTCGATCACCCGTCCCGACGTCATCGCCGCGATCCATCGCGCCTATCTCGACGCCGGGGCCGACATCATCGAGACGAATACCTTCGTCGCTAACCGTCTGACGATGGAGAACTACGGGCTCCAGGATCACTGCGTCGAGATCAACCGCGCGGCCGCCGAACTCGCTCGCCGCGTCGCCGACGAGGTCACGGCCCTGAACCCCGACAAGCCCCGCTTCGTCGCTGGCTCGCTCGGACCGACCGACAAAACCGCTTCCATCTCCCCAAAGGTCGAAGATCCGGGCTACCGAGGCGTGACCTTCGACCAGCTTGTTGACGCCTACACCGAGGCCGTCGAGGGGCTGATCGCGGGCGGGGTCGACATCCTCTTCCCCGAAACGAGCTTCGACACGCTGAACATGAAGGCGTGCCTGTACGCCATCGACCAGTACTTCGAACGTCACGGCATCCGTCTGCCGGTGATGGTCTCAGGGACGATCACCGATAAGAGCGGTCGCACCCTCTCAGGGCAGACGATCGAGGCCTTCTGGCACTCCGTCTCGCACATGGATCTTCTCTCGGTCGGGATCAACTGCGCCCTTGGTGCCGATGAACTGCGACCGCACCTTGAAGCCCTGGCCAACGTCGCCACCTGTTATGTCAGCTCGCACCCGAACGCCGGAATGCCCGACGGCTTCGGCAACTTCGACGACCCCCCCGAGCACATGGCCGAGGTCATCGGCGAATTCGCCCGCAATGGCTGGCTGAACATCATCGGCGGCTGCTGCGGCACGACCCCGGAATACATCCGTCAGATCGCCCTGGCCGTCGAAGGGGCCAAGCCCCGCGTTCGTCCCAAATCAAAGCACTGGACGAGCCTCTCCGGTCAGGAACCGTTGACGATCCGCCCCGACAGCGGATTCATCATGATCGGCGAGCGGACGAACATCACCGGCTCCCGCAAGTTCGCCCGTCTCATTCGAGAGGAAAACTACGACGAGGCCCTCGCCGTCGCCCGGGAACAGGTCGAGGGCGGCGCGAACATCCTCGACGTGAACATGGACGAAGGGCTGATCGACGGCCCAAAGGCCATGGCCCGATTCCTCAACCTCCTGGCCGCTGAGCCCGACATCGCCCGCATCCCGGTGATGATCGACAGCTCCGACTTCAAGGTCATCGAGGCCGGACTCCGCTGCTGCCAGGGCAAGGCGATCGTCAACTCGATCAGCCTGAAGGAAGGGGAGGAGAAATTCCTCGAACAGGCTCGGATCGTCCGACGCTTCGGCGCGGCCGTTGTCGTCATGGCCTTCGACGAAACCGGCCAGGCCGTCGACAAGGAGAACAAGGTCGCCATCTGCGAACGGGCCTACGCGCTTCTGACCGAAGAGGTCGGATTTCCCCCTGAAGATATCATCTTCGATACCAACATCCTCACCGTTGGCACGGGGATCGAGGAGCACAACAACTACGCAGTCGAGTTCATCGAGGCCGTCCGCGAACTGAAACAGCGTCTCCCCCTGGCCAAGACCTCCGGCGGCGTCTCCAACGTCTCCTTCTCCTACCGAGGCAACAATACCGTCCGCGAGGCGATGAACGCCGCCTTCCTCTACCATGCCATTCGCGCCGGGCTCGACATGGGGATCGTCAATCCCAGCCAGCTCGAAGTCTACGAGGAAATTGCCCCCGAACTCCGCGAGAAGGTCGAGGACGTTCTTCTTAACCGGCACCCCGACGCCGCCGACCGCCTCACCGAATTCGCCGAGTCGGTCAAGGATGCCGGAAAGAAGACGGCTGCCCAGGATCTTTCCTGGCGCGAGGCCTCGGTCGCCAAGCGGATCGAACATGCCTTGATTAAAGGCATTGTTGATTTTATTGAGGAAGACGCCGAGGAGGCCCGCCAGCACCTCGGCTCCCCTTTGAAGGTCATTGAAGGCCCTTTGATGGATGGCATGAACGTCGTCGGCGACCTGTTCGGCGCCGGCAAGATGTTCCTGCCTCAGGTCGTCAAGTCGGCCCGTGTGATGAAAAAGGCCGTGGCGTATCTCACCCCCTTCATGGAGGAGGAAAAACGCCTCGCCGGAGGGGTGCAGGTCCGCGGCAAGATTCTCATGGCGACGGTGAAAGGGGACGTCCACGACATCGGAAAGAACATCGTCGGCGTCGTCCTCGGCTGCAACGATTACGAGGTGATCGACCTCGGCGTCATGTGCCCGAGTGAAAAGATTCTTGCTGAAGCTAAGAAACATGGTGTGGACGTGATCGGCCTCTCCGGCCTGATTACCCCCTCACTCGACGAGATGGTCCACGTCGCCAAGGAAATGCAGCGCGAGGGGTTCACCATCCCCTTGTTAATTGGCGGCGCGACGACCAGCCCAAAGCATACGGCCGTCAAGATTGCCCCGGCTTATAACAACCCGGTCGTTCACGTCAAGGACGCCTCCCGATCCGTCGGGGTCGTTGAGCGTCTCAGTCGTAAGGACGAATCTCGCAAGGAATACGTCGATCAGATTCAGGCCGCCCAGGAACAGGAACGGCAATCTTTCACCAAGCGTCGCGAACGGAACCTCGTCCCTTACGCCGAGGCCCTCCGCCGCCGCTTCCCGACTGACTGGGCGGCCGTCGACCTTCCCCGCCCGGAATTCTTCGGCCAAAAGATCATCGAGGAGATGCCGCTGGCCGACCTGGTCCCATTCATCGACTGGTCCCCTTTCTTCTCCACCTGGGAGCTCAAAGGGAAATATCCGAAGATCTTCGAAGATCCTTATGTTGGCTCGGAGGCCCGCGACCTATTCGACAAGGCACAGGCCATGCTCGCCGAACTGATCAAGAACGGTGAGCTCAAGGCCCGAGCCGTCTACGGCTTCTTCCCTGCCAATTCCGAAGGAGATGACATTATCATCTATTCGGATGAACAGCGATCTGCCGAAGTGTTCCGGTTCCATTGCCTCCGCCAGCAATGGCAGCGCCAGGGGCAGGAGCATTTCCGCTCACTGGCCGACTACATCGCCCCGATCGAGTCGGGTCGGTTGGATGCGATTGGAGCCTTTGCCGTCACCGCCGGCCTCGGGATCGACCCGATTGTCTCTCGCTTCGAGGCCGACCACGACGACTACAACGCCATCATGGTCAAGGCCCTCGCCGATCGCTTCGCCGAGGCCTTTGCCGAATCGCTCCACCGACAGGCCCGAATCGACTGGGGCTTCGGCCGGTCCGAGCACCTTTCGAACGACGACCTGATCGACGAGAAGTACCGCGGCATCCGTCCTGCGCCCGGCTATCCGGCATGCCCTGACCACACCGAGAAGGGCACGCTCTGGAAACTGCTCGACGTCGAGGCCGCCACCGGAATTCGTCTGACCGAGAGTTTCGCCATGTGGCCCGCTGCCTCAGTCTCCGGCCTCTATTTTGCTCATCCCGAGGCCCGCTACTTCGCCGTCGACATGATCACCCGAGACCAGGTCGAGGACTACGCCCGACGCAAGGGGATGACCCTCGCCGCGGCCGAACGCTGGCTCGCACCTAACCTGGCGTACGACCCGGATTGACCCCGACGGAGGTCCGTCCCCATGACCCTACCTCCTGTTTCCTGGGACCGGATGATCCGAGCCGTGGAGAAGGTTCGAGAGCGACTTCATCGAGCGGCTTCGGCCCTGGATCGCGCGGGGATTCCCTATGCCGTCGTTGGCGGCAATGCCGTGGCGGCGTGGGTGTCTCGGGTGGATGAGGCAGCCGTCCGCAACACCCAGGATGTCGATCTGCTGCTCGCCCGATCCGACCTCGACGCCGCGAAGGTCGCACTCGCCGAGGTTGGCTTTGTCTACCGTCACAGTTCCGGCATCGACATGTTCCTGGACGGACCCGGCGCCAAGGCACGCGACGCCCTCCACATCGTCTTCGCGGGCGAGAAGATCCGCGCCGATTACGCCCTGCCTGCCCCCGATGTGTCCCTTGCGGACGACGCCCCCGGCTTCCGTGTGCTTCAACTCGACGCCCTGGTCCAGATGAAGCTCACGTCCTTCCGAGATAAGGACCGGGTACACGTTCGGGATCTGATCGATGTCGGCCTCGTCGATGTCACCTGGCTCGATCGGCTCCCACCTCCGCTGGCCGACCGGCTCGCCGAACTGCTGGCCAACCCCGACGGCTGAGTCGTTCTTCGTCGAAGGCCGGACGAGTCATCGCTCGCCCGGCCTTCGAATTGTGCCTCAGGTTTAAATCAATCGGGAGAGAGCGATCACTCCTCCTCCACTCCAGCACGGCTCTTCTGGTACTTGTCAACGATTTGCTGCTGCACGTGTGCCGGTACAGGTTGATACGAGTGGAATTCGAGGACGTACGACCCTTGTCCGCCCGTCATGCTCTTGAGCGTCGATGAGTACGAGAGCACCTCGGCCAGCGGGACGGTCGCCTTGATGATCTGAAGGCCGCCCGGCAAGGCGTCCATCCCGGTAATATGTCCTCGACGGGTCGAAAGGTCGGCCGAGACGTCGCCAAACTTCTCGCCGGGCACAGTCACTTCCATCGAAACGACTGGCTCCAGCAGCGCGGGTCTGGCCTGTTCAAACGCCTTGCGGAAGGCCGAGGCCGAGGCAATCTTGAAGGCGGCTTCCGAGCTATCCACATCGTGATATTTTCCGAAGTGGACTTCCACCTCAACATCCACCACGCGATTCCCGGAGATCACCCCCTTCTCCATCTGCTCCCGACACCCTTTCTCAACGGCCGGGATAAAGTTGTTGGGAATGACTCCCCCCTTGACGGCATCGACGAACTTGAACCCTTCGCCGCGTTCGAGCGGACGAATGCGGAGGTGAACCTCGGCAAACTGACCTCGGCCTCCGGTCTGCTTCTTGTGCCGGTAGTCTGCGTCTGCGGCACCGCCGATCGTCTCCAGGTAGGGCACGTGCGGAATGTGCGTCTCGACGTCAAGCTTGTAGCGGTTCTTCAGCCGTTGCAAGATCACGTCAAGGTGCAGGTCGCTCATTCCGTTGATAATCAGTTCATGCGTTTGCTCGTCTCGGCGATAGGTGAAGGTTGGGTCTTCCTCAGCGATCTTCGCCAGGCTGGCGGCAATCTTCGCCTCGTCCTCGCGGGCCTTCGGTTCGACCGCCCGGGGGACCATTGGGGTCGGGAAGTTGATCGGCTTGAGCACCACGTGCGGAGCGCTATGGTTTCCGCCGTTGGTCACGGTGTCGGAGATATGAAGATCTTCGAACTTTGCCACCGCGACGATGTCGCCGGCAATCGCCTCGCTCACCTCCTCGTGCTGCTTGCCTTGGACCACGTAGAGGTGGCCTGGCTTGTTGGCCTTCCCGGTCCGGAGGTTCACCAGCGGGGTGTCCGGCGTCAGCTTGCCGGAGATGATTCGCATGAAGCTGAGCTTGCCCATGAATGGGTCGATCGCCGTCTTGAAGACCTGCGCGACCAGATCGCCGTCTTCCTTCGGGTCGATTTCCACTTCCTCTTCCCCGTCCTCGTGCGGGGTCGAGGCGTCAGCCTCGATGGAGCCCGGCTGGGCCGGGAAGCCGAAGCGGTGGATGTCCGCCGGGCTCAGGCCGCAGGTTGCCAGCAGTTCCAGCAGTTCCTTGATGCCGATGTCATTCTTGCTGCAAAGGCAGACAACCGGCACGATGTGTCCTCGGAGGATGCCGTCGTGGGCCGCTTTGCGCAGCTCGTCGATGGCAATCGACTCTCCTTCGAGATACCGATTGGTCAACTCCTCGTCTTCATCGACAATCTGCTCGATGACAATCCGGGCGGCCTCGTCCGGCGACATGACGCACCCGTCCGGCACCTCGGCCGGGGGGTTCAACACATCGACAACTCCCTTGAAGTCGGCTCCGACGCCGATCGGCACGTTGAACGGCACGCACTCCGGCCCGAACGTCTCCCGGATCGATTCCAGGTCCTTGACATAATCGACATTGTCGGCGTCCATCTTCGTCAGTGCGATGAACCGCCCTCGGCCGAGCCGACCGGCCTCCAAAAACAACCGACGCGTGTTGACCTCAATCCCGACTGGCGCCGACACCGTGATCAACACGTTTTCGACCGCCGAGAGTGCCCCCAATGCGCTTCCGATGAAATCGGGGTAGCCGGGAGAGTCGATCAGGTGAATCTGCTTGCCTTCCCAATCCAGGTGGATCAGGTGGCTATCGATCGAGAAATGCCGGCGCTTTTCTTCATCGTCGACGTCGAGCAAGCTCGTCCCTTCGTCGACCGACCCGCGCCGGGGGGCCAGTCCAGCCGCAAAAAGCAGGGCGTCGGCGAGGCTGGTCTTGGCCGACGCCCCGTGTCCTGCCAGGGCGATATTGCGAATGTCTTCGATGTGATACGAGCCCGATGCCATGGCTATCCCCCCCTTTGGGGTGGGTCGCTTTGGAGATTCGACCCGCCGGATGTGGAAAAGCAAAGGATCCGGCGATCGCCTTCGGCCCGAATTGCGGGAACTCAAGAGAAACCCAAGGTTCCTGCCACTAGGGAGTTAAGAGCGGTCGCCGGCACGTTCCCGAGCTTCAGCAAGCCGGAAACGACCGTCGTACAGAGCCCGCCCAACGATCACGCCCGCAACGGGCAGGGTCGCCAGGCGTTCCAGGTCCTCCAGGGTGCTGACGCCTCCGGAGGCAATCACCGGCGTCTTCAGGCGATCGGCAAGGGCTCCGGTGGCCTCAAGGTTCGGCCCTTCGAGCATGCCGTCCCGAGCGATGTCGGTGTAGATGATCGCGGCCAGGGGCAGCGCATCGAAGCCTTCGGCCAGGCTCGTCGCCTCCACCGAGGAGACGTCGAGCCAGCCGGCGGTCGCCACTCGCCCCCCCTTGGCGTCGAGGCCGAGGATCAGGCGGTCGGGGTACCGTTCGGCCATCGATGCGAACCAGACCGGGTCTTTCAGGGCTTGCGTGCCAACGATCACTCGCTCCAGCCCGGCGTCGAGCCAGGCCTTCAGGGTCGCTTCGTCGCGGACACCGCCACCCAATTGACACGGGACACCGACACGATCAAGGATCGCCCGGACGCTCTCCACGTTGGCCGGTCGGCCCAGTTTCGCGCCGTCGAGGTCGACCAGGTGCAGCCGGGATGCCCCTTCAGCCACCCAGTGCTCGGCCATGGCCGCCGGATCTTCCCCGAAGACCGTCTCCCGGTCGTAATCTCCCTGAACGAGGCGGACACAGCGGCCCCCTCTCAAATCAATGGCCGGGATGACTTGCATCGGCGTCTCAATCCCTTCGGCCGGCCTGTACTGGGCCGGACTTCATCTTTTGCATCTATATCCCGCCCCGGACCTCTCCGCAAGGACCAAGGCCCCGTCGCCTCGACTTCATCCGGATCGGGAGACGAACCGCTGCCCCGGGATCACAGCTCGGCGAAGTTCCGATACATCGCCAGCCCAAGGGTCTGGCTCTTCTCCGGGTGAAACTGGCAAGCCATCAGGTTGTCTTTCCAGATCATCGCCGTGAATGGGGTCGGGTAGTCCGCCTCGGCAGCCACGACCGCCGGATCGTTGGGCTCGACGTAGTAGGAATGCACGAAATAGACCGACGGCTCCTCCGGCAATCCCTTCAACAAGGGTGCGGGACGACGCACGCGCAAGATGTTCCAACCCATGTGGGGGACCTTCAGGCCCGGCTTCGGTTCGAACCGAACGACCTTGCCCGAGACCAGCCCGAGCCCCTGGTGGTGGCCGTCCTCAAAGCTCTCGTCAAAGAGCAGCTGCAACCCGAGGCAAACCCCCAGCGCGGGGGCTCCGGCCGCCACACGATCACGGAACGCGGCTCCCAGGCCGGTTCGATTCAACTCGGCCATTGCGTCTTCGAACGCACCCACGCCTGGCAAGATTACCTTGTCGGCCTTGCTCACGAAGTCCGGATCGCTCGACACCACGGCCTCATGCCCGACGGCCTCGATCGCCTTCTGAACGCTCCGCAAGTTGCCCATTCCGTAGTCGATAATCGCGATCATCCACCGACGGTCCCGTATCGTCCCGACCTCGTTCTGGCATCCCAAACGAACCATACTCTACCAGGAGAGCCCCTCACTTGTCTTGATTCGGCCGACTCCGTCGTCGATTCCACCGATCAAGGTCAGTCATGTGGGGAGTGAGACCGAGGGACGACACCTCCCGATCAATACCGCGCCACGCGAGCCGAACCACCCACCGAGATCGGCGACCAGCTTGATTGCGTTTCCCGAGACCGGACATCCAGATTCGTTCGGCCCACCGAAACCGAAGGGCTCAGATCAAAATACTGCACCGGTGGCGGCTCAATCTGCGGTCGGGTCTGCTGATCGTAGGAAGGAGATCGACGAATGCCGTAGAATTCCTCGGCCGAAGGGCCTGGAGGCGGCGAAACGTCGATGGCCGACGGGTTCGGAATGCGAGTGAACGGGGCACGGGTCGGCGGCTGAGCCGCGGGCCGGGTCGTGCCCGACTCGGCTCGATTGGTGTCCGGGAAAGGACGAGCCACATCAATCGTCTCGTCCGAGGATCCCCTCAGGCCCAGCTGCGTTCGGAAACTGTCGAGCCGCCGTTCCAGATCGCGATTGTCGATCTCGGCCAGTTGCAGGTCGTTGTTCAGGCGTTTCGATTCCTGCTGGGCAACCTTGAGTTCATCTTTCAATTGCTGATTCTGGAATTCGAGCCGGCTCAGTTGCTCTCGAATCGCCACCCGCCTCGGATTCAAGGCGAAATTCCCACCGCTGCCGCCAGCGCAGCCCAGCGAGGCGTGCGCGATCAAGGCGGCCAGCCAGGCGACATTCCACCGCCGGTATCGAATCAAGACGATCATGAGTCCGGCGCCCTGGGGTCGGTGGTTCCGAGGCGATAGTCCAAAAGGGGCGGGTATCGAGGTGGGCTCCCCCCGACTATCCTCCCCCATCCCTTGCCGATGGCGTATTCGATCGATGAATGACGCGTGCGGAACCCTGGGATCAGGCCTCAAGGTGGTGAAGTTCCCCCCCCTCAGACCAGCATTGCCTTGCACGGTGCTTAGCTTCGATCCGACCAGGGTGACTGATCGAAACCCTCGGGAGCCTTCGAGGCGTAATCCGATGGGGGAAGCTCGTCATCGAACGTCACGCTGTCTTTCTCAAATTCGGCCGACTCCACCCCCGCCTTGAGGCGTCGGAGGGCATATAGCACACCCATTGCCATCATCGTCAGCATGGACCCTGCCATCGCGCTCAGCAGAATAATGATCCCGGTCGAACTACTCAGCGAACCCATTCCAAACGGAAACGAGACCTCGACTCGGGCATTGTTGATGACTACGAACCAGAGCAAGACTCCCAGCACGAACGCAATGGCAATGACGTAGCGATAGAGCCAGAAGTTGCGGATCAATGACGGCTTGCGACGTTTGTAAGGCGTGGACATGGCCGAGGGCTCCTGTGTTAAACATCGTCCTGGAGACTGATCGGTCATCCCGTTCTCGGATCTTCGCCGCAGATCCGGTTCCCTTGTCGAGAATTCCCGAAGACCGGATCAATCGCCCTCGGTCGTTCGGTCAGCCCCCGACGATCCGACCGAGCAAGGCCCCGAGCAGGAAGCGAGCCACCTCGGAATAGACCTCGAACAGCTCGGCCAGCCATTCCGGCCAGAGCCATCGCCACCCGAGCATCAGAATCAAGGCCGCCAGGCTCAGGTAAGGCCCGAACGGAATGGCGGACGATCGGGGCGATTGTCCCGTCAGGCGTTCTCGAAGAATCGTGGCGAGGCGGATCAAGCCGTGAACGAGGCCGAGGATTGCTCCGAGGAACAGGGTCAACGGCGTGACATGCCAGCCGAGAAAACTGCCGATCATCGCTACCAGGGTCACATCCCCCAGGCCCATTGCCTCCTTGCGAAAGAGCACCCAGCCCAGCACTCGAACCGCGTAAATCACCCCAGCTCCCACGATCAGGCCAAGGAGGCCCACGCCGAGCCCGCCAATTGCCGTCTCGGCCCCGGCGGGCACCGGCCGGATTCCCGGGATCATCGTCCCAACACTCAGGCCGACGACCATTCCCGTCACCGTGACCGAGTCGGGAATGATCTCGTAGTCGTAATCGATGAAGGTGGCGACCACGAGGAACGTCGCCAGGCTCGCGTGATAGGCCACCCGAGCCAGACGTTCCATCAATTCCGGTTCGCGCATGAATTGCGGTTCGGCCATCAGCTCGATGACATAGATCCCCGTGAACAGCACTGCGACCAGAATCTCGACCGCCAGATAACGACCGGAATAGGGGATCCCGCACGATCGGCAGGTGCGTTTCAACCACAACGCACTGAGGATCGGCACGTTGTCGCTGGCTCGAATCCAACCCAGGCATCCCGGGCAGCACGAGGGGGGCCAGATGACACTCTTTTCCCAGGGCAATCGGTAGATACAGACATTCGCGAAGCTTCCGACCAGGGCCCCGATGACGAAGACCAGCGGCAGCATGATCGCGTGGAACATCCAAATCACGGTGTGGGGTCCTGCGAATCGATCAGTGAAGTGTTGTCCGGAGCGATCCGGGACCATGCGGCCAGGACGGCCTCGGCCACCTGCTCGGCCGATCGTTCGTCCACCTCGATCCTCTCGTCGGCGACCGATCGGTACAGGTCCTCGCGTTGTCGAAGCATCGTGGCCACCTCGTCGAGCAGTCCGGCGGAGGTCAAGGCGGGGCGGTTGGCCGGATCGCGTCTGAGGCGATCGACCAGGGTTTCCGGCCTCGCCGAGAGCCAGGCGACGAATCCGAAGCGCTGCAGCGCAGTTCGATTGGCTTCCCGCAAGACCGCCCCTCCCCCCGAGGCCAGCACAAGCCTCGATCGCGTCGTCAGCTCGGCCAGGGTGGCTTCTTCCAGATCGCGAAAGGTCCCCTCCCCGTGCTCGGCAAAGAGGCTGGCGATGGATTGGCCGATCCGGCCTTCCAGGGCATCGTCCGCATCTTCGAAGGCCCATCCGAGCCGATCCGCGACGATCCGCCCGACCGTCGATTTTCCGGTCGCCCGGTAGCCAACAAGGGCAATGCCTCGCCGATGGTCCCGCTGTTCCGACTCGCGTCCCATCTTCGTTGCCTCGCCCGCTGACGCTGACCTGCGACGACTCGTTCGAGATGAGTCTACACCGCCTCGCCGCTGGTTGCGATCCGATCTGCCCTGCCCAACCATCGGGATTGAGGGCCAATCGTCCCGGATTCGAGGTCCGATTGCGCGCCAAGTGCCTGGATGTGACCTATGTAACCGTTGGGAGCATCCAGGTGCGAACTCGAGCCTCACGCGCTCGAAGCTTTCTTGTCGTCTGTGACCGCACCTCCCCAAAGGACTCGGCAGGAACACCGTTCCGGTTTGCTCGACGCTGAGCGACCGCAGTCACGCCAGGTCTTCAACGATTGTCTTTGGACTTCAGGCTCTTGAACGAATCCCCCTGCCCCAGGAGCCGACAGTTCCCCTGCCTCGAGGAATGTTGCGTGAATGGAACACATCCCAGAGACGATTCCGCGGGACGCGACCTGACGAGCTCCTCGACACTCCGAGCCGACCGAGGACGATGGGTCGAGCGACTCAGCGTTCCCTCCGATGGCAGCCTGTTTCGCCGGTTCACCCTGTATCTCTCTAGCCAATCTCCGATCAGGCAAGGGGTTCTGTCGGGTCTCCTCTTCCTCGTCATTTCCATCTCCTGCGCCTGGACCTGTTACGCCACGGCGCGAAATGCCTTCCGAAATTCGGTCGATACGAATCTACTCGACCTCGCTCGGATCGCTGCCTTGCACATCGATCCCCAGGCACACGCCCGCCTGATTCATCCCGATCAGCACAACAGTCCGGAATACCTTGCTCTGATTCAGCCGCTTCGAGCCATCCTCTCCACGGCCCGAGACATTCGCTACATCTACACGATTCGTCCCTCTCCCGAGGGATTTCGCTATGTGCTCGACTCGGGAGTTCCCGGCGTTCTCGATCCGAATGGCCATCCCGATCAGCCCCTCTTGGGCACCTTGTACCCCGAAGCTCCTGACGACCTCCTGCAACGGATTCAGGCGGTCAATTGGTATGTCAGCCCCGAGCCCAGTCACGACCGCAGAGGCACGTTCATCTCCGTTTGGACCCCAATACGACACCAGGGGCGGCTGGAAGCGGTCCTCGGCGTCGACATGGACATCAAGGAATTTCGAGCCCAGTCGGCCGCCATCTGGAACGCCCAGCTGATTGCCTGCGTTCTGGCCATGTTTGCCAGTTTCTTCATCGGAATCTGGGTCTATCTTTACGTAAAAACCAAGCGCGAGTACGTTGATCAGCTCGCCCAGAGCGAATATCGCTACGCACTGGCCGTCGACGGCTCGAACGAAGGGATCTGGGACTGGGACCTCCGGGCCGATTCAATCTACCTGTCCGATCAACTCCGACGGATGATTGGGCTCAAACAGGACCAGACCATCTGGACCTCGGTCCGCGATCGGTTCCACCAGGGAATTCATCCGGACGACCTTCAACGGGTCGCAATTGCGACCGAAAATCATCTCCGCCAACGAGTTCCTTATGATGTGGAGTTTCGTCTGAGAACGGCTTCAGGCCACTATCGCTGGTTCCGATCACGGGGCCAAGCGGTCTGGGACGAACAGGGAGCTCCCATCCGATTCGCCGGATCAATCGGCGATGTCCACGATCGGGTCATGCTCCAGCGACAGCTCCACCGGGCCGCCCGGTGTGACCGCCTCACGCGCCTTCCGAATCGCTCGGCACTGCTCTCCCAGGTTCGCAAGGTCATTCAGGCGCATCGCGATCGCCCCGAGGTTCACTACGCCTTGCTCTTCCTCGACTTCGATCATTTCAAGATCGTCAACGACAGCCTCGGCCACGAGGTCGGCGATGCCTTGCTCAAGGCCATTGCCTCCCGGCTTCGAGAAAATCTTCGCGATACCGACGGAGTGTTGCGTGCCTCCTGTTCCTCGGGCACGGCAGCTCGGATCGGCGGCGATGAATTCGTGGTCTTGCTCGAAGGGCTTCAGCACCCCGACGACGCGGAACTTGTGGCCCGTCGCTTGCTCAGGGCGCTGGCCAAGCCCTACCGCATCAAGTCGTACCGCGTGCATTCAACCGCAAGTATCGGGATCGTCCTCGGCGACGAGCACTACCAGGCGGCCGAGGACTTGCTTCGAGACGCCGACACCGCCATGTACGAGGCCAAGACCTCCTGCCGGGGAAGCCTTGCCATCTTCGATGAAACCATGCGGCGGCGCGTTCGACGGCGGATGCAACTGGAGCAAGGCCTTCGCGAGGCCATCCCCGCCGATCAGCTCGATCTGGTGTACCAACCCATTGTCTGCCTCCAGACCGGACGCATCCTGAGCTTCGAGGTCCTCTCTCGCTGGAATCACCCAGAGCTCGGCCCGATATCGCCGGAAGAGTTCATCCCTCTGGCCGAGGAATGCGGTTTGATCGTCGCCCTGGGAGAGCGAATGATCGAGCGATCGTTTCGACAGGTCGCCCGCTGGCGAGCCGAATATCCCAATCTGTCCATCCCCGGCGTCAGTGTGAATCTCGCTCGCCAGCACCTGCTGGTGCCTGACCTGATCTGCCGGCTCCTGAAGTCGACCAGTGCCGCCGGCCTGCTTCCCTCCGACATCCACATTGAGATCACCGAGGGGGCCGTGATGCACGACCTGATGGCCGCCCGAACCACCCTCAACGAATTGCGAGCCGCCGGGTTCTCTCTGGCGATCGACGACTTCGGCACCGGCTATTCTTCACTCGCCTGCCTCCACGAATTCCCCTTCGACCTCTTGAAGATCGATCAGTCATTCATTCGGGATCTTGGCATCTCGGCCCGTCAGACCGCCATCGTTCGAACCATCACCTCAATGGCCGAGATCCTCGGCTTCCGGGTCGTCGCTGAGGGGATCGAGACGGCCGAGCAACTCGCCATGCTGAAACAATTCGGCTGCGATTCCGGACAGGGCTATCTCTTTGCCCGTCCCGCGCCGGCCGAGTCCGTTCAACTGCGTGATCGATTCGCGCTCGAAGCGACCGACCCCCTCCAAACGATTCCCCCCCTGAGGCGACGATCCGATTCCTCGGATCCAGGCTCAGATCACATCGTGTTGCCTCAGGAGGACGCTCAAAATCCTTCTTCCATGCGTTGCAGCTCCACCATATCGCGGTAGAGCCCGCTTGACCCCATCAAGGCGGAGTGATTGCCCGACTCGACCACTTCGCCTCCATCGAGCACAAGAATCCGGTCCGCGTCGCGGATCGTGCTTAAGCGGTGGGCGATCACAAACGAGGTCCGATTGCGCATCAGGTCGGCCAGGGCCCCTTGAATCAGGCGCTCGCTCTCCGAGTCGAGATTGCTCGTCGCCTCGTCGAGAATGAAAATGACCGGATCGGCCAGAATCGCCCGGGCGATCGCCAGCCGTTGCCGTTGCCCCCCGCTCAGGCGAACCCCTCGTTCTCCGATCAAGGTGTCATAGCCGTCCGGCAGCGCCTCGATGAACGCCGCCGCATTGGCCGCCTCGGCCGCCTCCTCGATCGCCCGCCGCGAGGCGCGGCGATCCGCATAGGCGATGTTCTCTCCCACCGTGCCGTCGAACAGGAAGACGTCCTGTTCCACGATCCCGAGCAACCGCCGGTAGCGTTGCAGGTCGATGTCCCTCAGGTCGATCCCGTCGAGCCGAATCGCCCCGCTGGTTGGGTCGTAGAACCGCGCGACCAGATTGCAGAGCGTCGTCTTGCCCGCTCCGCTCCGGCCGACCAGGGCAATCGTCTCTCCCGGCTCGACCTCCAGATCGATCCCCCGGATCACCTCCTCCTCGTGCCCCGGATAGCGGAACCGGAGCCGATCAATCGTGATCCGACCGCTCACCTCTCCTTTCCGCACGACGATCGCCCCGGGACGGCTTTGCAACTCGGCCGGTTCGGCCAGCAGATCAAGCACCCGGTCGAACCCTGAGAGATTGTTCTGCAACGACGTCATGTTCGACGCCAGCACGGCGATCGGCTCCAGCAGCATTGCCAGATAGACCAGGAACATCATCAGATCCCCCGGCGAGAGCGCCCCTTGCAAGACCTGCCAGCCGCCGTAGAGCAACAAGATTCCCGAGGCTGTCGGCATCAACAGGTCCCAGAACAGGTCGAACGCCCTCGCCCGGTACCAGCCGAGCATCTCCAGCCGCGTCAGGAAATGACTCTCACGGACGAACCGGGTGGCCTCGGTCTTCTGCCTCCCGAAGGCCCGCACGACGCGAATCCCGCCGAACGTCTCGGCGCTCTTGGCGTCGATCTCCTGCCGCTGCCGTCGCGATCGGCGATGAATCGGCCTCAACACCCGGTTCCAGAGCCGGTCGGCCCAGTACGCCACCGGAATCAAGAACGCCGCGCCGAGCAAGAACCGCCAGTCGATCCAGGCCAGGATCACCAGCCCCCCGATGAGCTGCGTCACCGCCCGCCAGGGGTTGTAGATCATGTTGAAGACCATCTCGCCCGGCGCGCCGGCATCCTCGCGTAAGAGGCTCGACAGTCCGCCAGACTTGAGCTGATAGATCCGATGCAGCGGCAGCTTCGACGCATGCTCGAACACCCGACGCCGCACCTTGACCTGGATCTGCTTGGTCAAGACCGTCGCCCGCCATCGCCCCCAGAGCCCGAGCAAGGCCCCGACGATCGACACCGCAAACACGACCACCACCACCGCCGTCAGCATCCCGAGGCCACTGGGCGGCACCGGGAGCCAACTTGGCACCGCCTCGGGCAAGGGGCGATCGAGCAAGACGTAGTCGATCACCACCTTCGTGGCCGCCGGCGGAATCAGCCTCAGGCTCGTGCTGATCGTTAAGGTTGCCAGCGTCAACGCCAGCATCAGCCGATGCCCCTTCATCAGGGCAAACAGCGCCTGATACAACTCGAAGATCGATCGATTCCTCGTCTTCGGCAGCTCCGGCCCGAGGCGCCCCGAGGCCGACTCCGCCGCCGATCGCGTGGATGCGAACTCCTCCAGCCGATTACGACTCGAAACCCGATGTCCCTCGCTCAAGACGCCTCTCCTTGATCGCTCTCTGCGGCTGAAACGCGCTTCGCCTTGCACGTGCTGTTCATCATAGACAAAAACCCCTGGTCACGGGGCAGGAACGCACAAACGACACACCATCCTCAAGGATCCCGCCCCGGAGCGTCCCTCGCGTTCCGGCCAATTTCGACCAACTGCCATTGCTCTTGGACACCGCCTCGCGTAAACTCTCACACTTCGTAGCGTAAAGATTTCAAGTTACGGCCTTTCACATGATTCGGCCGGTGCCTTGCGGGGCGTGTGATGGCGATCACCAAAGAGAAGAAGCAGGAGATCATCGACGCGTTCAGGCGCGAGGAACATGATACGGGGTCGCCCGAGGTGCAAATTGCGCTGCTGACGGCCCGCATCAACGACTTGACCGACCACTTCAGAACCCACAAGAAAGATCACGCCAGCCGCCGAGGGCTGCTGATGCTGGTCTCCAAGCGATCGAGCCTGTTGAAGTATCTGCGACAGACCGACCGCAAGAGCTACCTCGAAGTGATCGGCCGGCTCGGCCTCCGCAAGTAATCGTCCGTCGGTGACCCATTCCTCAAGATCGGGGCGGCTCCGAAGCTCGGTGCGCCCTGGTCGTGTTTGATTCCTCAAGAGGGCTGCGGGCTCGATCGGCTCACAACGCTCTTGTCTCCCGACTGGGTCAACCGGCCCTCCCGTGTTTTTCTCTCCTTCCGGTCTTCTCAGGCCGGTCCGCCATCACCCAGGCTCCCGGTGCCCGATCGCCGAGTTGAGGTAAGGGTGGGCATGTCCACGTCTGGTTCTTCCGCTCCCGTGAATCCCGTCAAGAAGCTTGTCGTTGTCGAACGCACCATCGGCGGCAAGACAATTTCCATCGAGACCGGTCGCCTTGCCAAGCAAGCCACCGGTGCCGTGGTGGTCCGCCTCGGCGACACCATGACCCTCGTCGCCACCGTCGTCGCCCCCGGTCGAGAAGGGCTCGACTTTTTCCCGATGATGGTCGACTACCGCGAAAAAGTTTACGCCGCCGGCAAGTTCCCCGGTGGCTTCATCAAGCGCGAAGGTCGCCCGACGACCAAGGAAATCCTCACCTCGCGCCTCACCGATCGCCCCATCCGGCCGCTCTTCCCGAGCGATTACCGCATGGAGGTCCAGATCCAGGCCAGCCCCATCTCGGCCGACCGGATCAACGACCCCGATATCCTCACCCTCATCGGCGCGTCGACGACCCTCTGCATCTGCCCCGACGTCCCCTTCCTCGGCCCGCTCGGCACCATCCGGCTCGGTCGGATCGACGGCGAGTTGATCCCCTTCCCGACCGCCGAGGAAATGACCCGCAGCGATCTCGACCTCATCGTCGCCAGCACCCGCGAGAAGGTCACCATGATCGAGGGCTTCGGCAAGGAATTGCCCGAGGCCGAGATGCTCGACGCCATCCTCGAAGCCCACAAGCTCAATCAGGAACTCATTGACCTGCAGCTTGAGCTGCGCGAGAAGCTCGGTATGCCCCCGATGGAGCATCCCGAGCCCCAGCCCGATGCTCTCGTCGAGGACCTGCACCGCCGCTATTCGGCCGACCTCCGCGAGGCCCGGCTCATCAAGCTCAAGCAGGATCGCAACAACGCCGTCAAGGCGCTTCAAGAGCGGGTCGTCGCCGAACTCTGTCCTGAAGTCCCCGAAGGTCAGGAGCCCACGAGTCCGACTCCCCTTGAAGTCAAAACCGCATTCTACTCCCTCCAGGAACGGGTGGCCCGCGAGATGATTCTCGACGGCTACCGCTCCGACGGCCGAGGACCCAAAGACCTCCGCATGATCTCCTGCGAGGTCAGCGTCCTCCCCTGTGCCCACGGCTCCGCCATCTTCCAGCGCGGTGAAACCCAGGCCCTTGTCACCACCGTCCTCGGCACCGGGGCCGACGAGCAGCGCGTCGACGGCATCATGGAGGAGTACTCCAAAAAGTTCTACCTCGACTACAACATGCCTCACTTCGCCGTCGGCGAGGTTCGGCCGATTCGAGGTCCCGGCCGTCGTGAGATCGGTCACGGCATGCTCGCCGAGCGCTCTGTCGCTCCCATTCTGCCCGACCCCCAGCGCTTCCCGTACACCATCCGGGTCATCTCCGACATTCTCGAATCCAATGGCTCCAGCTCGATGGCTTCGGTCTGCGGCGCTACCCTCAGCCTGATGGACGCCGGTGTCCCCATCACCGACCCCGTCGGAGGCATCTCGATCGGCCTCGTCGAGGACCCGAAGACCGGCCGCTACATCCTCCTCACCGACATCATCGGCGATGAGGACCACTTCGGAGACATGGACTTCAAGGTCGCCGGCACCCAGCACGGTATCACCGGCATCCAGCTCGATGTCAAGAACATCGGCCTCTCGGAACAGATCATCCGAGACACCCTCGATCAGGCCCGCGAGGCCCGCGTCGAGATCCTTCGCTCGATGCTCCGCGCCATCAAGCGGCCCCGCGATCAGATCTCGATGAACGCCCCCCGGCTCATCCAGATCCAGATCGATCCGCAGAAGATCGGCATGCTCATCGGACCCGGTGGCAAGACGATCCGACGGCTCCAGGAGGAGACCGGCACGAAGATCGATATCGAAGACACCGGGATCGTCACCATCGCGAGCGCCTCGGCCGTCGGCGCCGAGGAATGCCGCGACCGCATCGAGGGGATGACTGCCGGCGTCCAGCTCGGCAAGATCTACGAGGGCCGCGTCATGTCCGTCAAGGACTTCGGCGCCTTCGTCGAACTCCTGCCCGGCCAGGACGGCATGGTCCACATCTCCGAGTTGACCGACGGCTACATCAACAGTGTGGCCGACGTTTGCCGGGTCGGCGACACCATGCTCGTGAAGGTCATCGCCATCGACGAGCAAGACCGCGTCAAACTCTCCCGACGCCAGGCCCTGGCCGAACGTGGGATCGAAGATGATGTCGAATCCAAGCCCCGGCCCGCCGGTGGCGAGGGCGACCGCGGACCCCGAGGCGGCGGCGACCGCGGCCCCGGTGGCCCTCGAGGCGACCGCGACCGCGACCGAGGTCCCGGTGGCCGAGGTCCCGGTGGACCTCCTCCCCGAGATCGCGATCGAGACCGTCGCTGATCCAGCGCTCCTGGATTGTTGCATGTTCCTTCCGTGCCCTGGTTCGATGGTCTCGGTCGCCGGGCACCGTTCGAAATTCCCCGAATCGTCCTGACTCGCCAACGGCCCGGTCGTTGCACCGGGCCGTTCGCGTGGCCCGGGATGACCCTTGGGTAGTTCGAACGACCCAAACGGACCGAGCTACGCCCCCCGATCCCTCCGAGGGGAGCCCGCCCATGGCACGATCCCCCGCCGCTCCTGCCTCCCCCGCGACGGATCACTCCCTCGCCGACACCCACGGTCGCGATCCCGAACCGGCCCCCCCCCTGCCCCCCGAACTGGCTCGTCGGCTCCGTGACCAGTACGCCGAGATCGCCCAGTTTGCCGGCGGCCTGGCACACGAGATTCGCAACCCGCTCTCCACCATGCGGCTGACCCTCGACCTCCTGGCCGAGGACTTTCGGGACCCCCAGACCGACCGCGAACGCCGAGCCTTGCAAAAGATCGAGCGGGTCCGCAAGGAATCTCACCGCCTGGAAAACCTGCTCGAAGACTTCCTCCGCGTCGTCCGCCTCAGCGATCTCGACCTCGTCCCCGGCGACCTCAACGCGGTTCTCGAAGACGTCCGCGACTTCTGCGAACCCCAGTCACTGGCTCAGGGCATTGTCACCCGGTTGCAAACCGATCCCGACTTGCCCCCCGTCTCCTTGCATGTCGATTCGTTCAAGCAGGCACTCTTAAACCTGATTCGCAATGCTCAGCTTGCCATGCCCGAAGGTGGTGAATTGATTCTCCGGACCCGATGTAATCCCGAGAACGGTGTTGTGATCGACGTCATCGACACCGGATGCGGCATCCCCGCCGAGGCCCTCCCTCGCGTCTTTGACCCCTTCTACTCGACCCGTCCTCGCGGCTCGGGCCTCGGGCTCCCCATGACCCGTCGCATCATCGAAGCTCACGGCGGCACCATCGATCTCGACTCCGAGCCCGGCAAGGGAACACGATTCCTCATCCGATTACCTGCCTCCGATCCGGGAGGCTCTGTCTGATGGACCCTCAAATCCGAGTCCTCGTCGTCGATGATGACGAGCCGCACGCCCAGGCTGTTGCTGAGAGCCTTCAGCGCGTCGGATACGATTGCACCGTCGCCGTCGGCGGTCGCGAGGCCCTTCGCCTCATCGAAGAGCAACACTTCGACATCATCGTCACCGACCTCGTCATGGAGCCGGTCGGCGGCCTCGAAGTCCTTCGCAAGGCCAAGCAGGAACTCCCCGAGGCCGAAGTCGTCATCCTCACCGGCCACGGCACGATCCAGACTGCCGTCCGAGCCATGCAGGGCGGTGCGGCGACCTATCTGACCAAGCCGCTTGACATCGAAGAACTCCGTGATGTCGTCGACAAGGCCAGCAAATCGCAACGCCTCGCCCGCGAGAATCTCGAACTTCAGCGCCAGCTTCAGGAACGTTTTGGCTTTGAAGGCGTGGTCGGCAACAGTCCTCAGATGAAGGCAATCATCGACAAGCTCCGCCAGATCGCCCCCACCACCGCCACCGTTCTGATCACCGGCGAGAGCGGCACCGGCAAGGAACTGGTCGCCAAGGCCATTCACAACAACAGCCCCCGCAAGAGCAAGCCCTTCGTCGCCCTCAACTGCGCGGCCCTGAGCGATTCAATCCTCGAATCCGAACTTTTTGGCCACGTCAAAGGAGCGTTCACCGGCGCCGACCGCGAACGCAAAGGCCTGATCGAACACGCCAACGGCGGCACCCTGTTCCTCGATGAGGTGGGCGACATTCCCCCTTCCACCCAGGTCCGCCTGCTCCGAGTGATCGAGAACGGCGAGATCATGCGCATGGGAACCAACGAGCCGATCCACGTCAACGTCCGTCTCGTCACCGCCACCAACCGCGACCTACCCGAGATGATCAAGGAAGGGAAGTTCCGCACCGACCTCTACCACCGGATCAAGGTCATCAGCATCAAGTTGCCCCCCCTTCGCGAACGCCGAGAGGACATCCCGCTCCTGCTCGACCACTTCGTCCGAGAAAACGCCGCCCACTACGGCAAGCCCGTCCCTGGGATTCATCCCGACCTACGCAAGGTCTTGATGTCCTATTCCTGGCCTGGCAATGTCCGCCAGTTGCGCAACGTGGTCGAGAGCCTCCTTGTAATCGACACCGACGGCGAGCTTGGCCTCGACGACTTGACCGATGAAGAGTTGCTCGCCTCGGCCGGCGTCACCCCGCAGTCGTCGGGCGTCTCGCAACTGGTCGGCCAGCCGATGGAATCGATAGAGGCCCACTACATCGCCGAAACCCTTCGCCTGACCGGCGGCAACCGTGAGGAAGCCTCTCGCATCCTCGGCATTGGCGAGCGCACGCTCTATCGCAAGCTCAAAGAATACGGCATCAACTGATCGGATGGGTAACTGTTCGTTCATCCCGAAAACGACCTACGGCCGAAGCCCGAACTTCCGATCGGACCCCGGCCGTGGTTGATGGTCAACGATCCGCCGCAAGGCTCGAACTCATTCGTCGCCAGCCGCGTCGACCGAGCCGAGCAGCTCCGCGATCAGGCCGCCAATATCCTTGGCGTTCTGCTCGCCGCTGCCGACGCGGACCATCCTGACCTTCCCTTCCTGGTCGATCACAACGACCTGAGGAATGCCGGACACCTGATAATATTCCGACATGGCGTCACCATCCTGAATGGCGAAGCGATGCGTCAGGTTGTACGACGCGGCGAACTTCTTCAGCATCGCCTGCTCTTGCTCAGGCGTGGTGCCGGGCTTCGGCACAGCGCGGCCGGATGCCTCATCCCAGTCGAACTCGTAGTAGTTCGTCAGGCCGATAATCACCAGCCCCTTGTCCCCGTACTGCTCGTTCCACTCGATCAGGTGCGGGAAGGTGGCGATGCACGGACCACACCAGACGGCCCAGAAGTCAAGTAAGACGACCTTGCCCTTCAGGTCCGAATCGGTCAGCGGTTCGCCGTTGACCCACGTCTCGACCGACAGCGGGGCCGCGTCCTTCCCGATCATCTGCTCGCGAGCTAGGTTGCTCTCGATCGCGCCACCGATCTGGTCGAGCACCTGCATGGTCTGGGCATATCCCTGCTTGTTCGTTGCCGCGGCGGCGGCCTCGGTCAAGAACGCCCGCGCCTTGGTCAGTTGATCGTTGGCCTCGGCCGGAGCGCTATAGGCTTTCGAGCTCAATTCCATCACCAGCTTCTCGCGGTACAGGTTGAGCGTCTCGGCGTCGTTCACGTTCTCCTGGAGCTTCTTTTGCACATCGGCCAGGGTGGTCCGAGACAGTTCGATCCGTTGCTCCAGAATCGGAACGACCTGCTTGGCGCGATCGACCAGTTGCTTGGCGTCGTCGGCCTCAGGCTTCAAGGAGTCCACAACGGCCTTCAGCTCGGCCAGGGCCTTCTCGGCTGCCTTGGCGTCATTTTCCATCGCCGACAGAATTTCGCCGATGGCCGCGCCCATGTATTCATTGATCAGCTCGGCCGTGGGGTTGGCCTTCACCGCCTCGGCCTTGGCCTTGACCTCCTCATCGGCCCTGGCGGGCGCAAGGGCCGTAACTCCCAGAGTGAACACCGACACGAGGACCATCGCGAGCAGTCGATATCGCATGAATTCTCCTTCAAGATGCGGACGTCGGGGGGGCACACTACGGCTCGGGGGTTCGTGACCCGTTTGAGGCTGCGCAAAAACTCTCCCTTTGCGGGAGCCCGCTCCCGAGAGCCCCGACCGACCGAGCATACGGTTCATATTAGAACGACTCTCCGTTGCCTTTCGCCAGCAGATTCTGAAAGTCCTCCAACAATCATCTTGAACCCCGGACCCTTGTCTGGCAATTCTGGGAGAATCATTGGAATCAAACATTTCTCCGATCCTCAGGAGTGCCCTTCGTGGTTGCGATTTTGATCAGTTCTGCCCTCCTGTTGCTGGAGCCCCCCTCGGTGCCTTCTCCCGCGTTCTTCGTGGCCCACCGCGGCGAGTCGGCCGATGCCCCGGAAAACACCCTGGCCGCCTTCAACCTTGCGTGGCAACGCGGCGTCCCGGCCATCGAGCTTGACGTCCATCTGACCGCCGACGACCGCCTGATCGTCATTCACGACGCCTCCACCAAACGTACGACCGGCGTCGATCTCCTCGTCAAGGAGTCCACCCTCGATCAGCTCTCCTCGCTCGATGCCGGCTCGTGGAAAGGCGAACCATGGGCCGGCGAACCCCTCCCTACCCTCGAAGACGTCCTCGCCACCATTCCCGACGGTGGTCTCTGTCTGATTGAGGTCAAGGTCGGACCCGAAGCCGTTCCGGCGCTCGTCCGGGCCGTCGAAGCCTCGGGCAAGTCCCCCGACCAGCTCGCCGTCATCAGCTTCAACGCCGAGACCCTCGCCGAGGCCAAGCGACAGCTCCCCGATTTGCCCATGTACTTCCTCTCCGGATTCCGCCGCGACGAGCAGACCGGCGCCTGGACCCCCTCCCCCCAGGCCCTGATTGACCAGGCCATCGCCATCAACGCCGATGGCCTGGACCTCGCTTACCGCGGACCAATCGACGCCGATTTCGTCCAACGCGTTCGAGACGCCGGCCTCTCCGTCCACGTCTGGACCGTCGACGACCCCGACGACGCCCGCCGATTCCTCGATCTCCGCGTCGATTCCATCACCACCAACCGCGCTGCCTGGCTCCGAGAACAGCTTACTCCCACCGACCAACCCCGCTGATTCCTCGCCTTCCGAACCTCTCCCGTTTGTTGTCCCGAACCCCAACTCGCCAGGCTTCCTTCCTCTCCTGAGAATCCTGGCAATCACAAAGCTTTCGATCTCTTTTTTGTCTGCCCTGTTGCTCCGAGATGTTAGCACGAGCGCCTCGATGTTGTGGAGGCGTGCTGGCGGAGTCTGCCCATGTCGATCTCCCACCACCCGAGCGAAGACTCGATGGCGCGCTGGAACGAAGTCGAGGCCCTCTTCGATTCCATTCGAAACCTCGACCCCGCCCAACGCCTCGATCAGCTCAAACACCTGAAAAACGCCGACCCGATTCTTGTCGCCTGGGTCGAGGCCCTCCTCGAAGCCGATGCCCTTGCCCGGGTCCTCGGGGAAGAGCCGGGTGATGACACCGAGGTCGATACCCGGGTGATTGATGAGCCTCCAGACGATTTCGCCCTCGCTCCCGGTGACCAGGTCGGCCCGTACTTCATCCTCGGTACCATCGGCCACGGCGGCATGGGATCGGTCTACCTCGCCGTCCGAGAAACCGAGCCGCTTCAGTTCGTCGCTCTGAAACAGATCCGATATGGTGCAACTCCCGACCTGATCCGGCGCTTCCACGCCGAACGGCAGTTGCTCGCCCACTTCAAACACCCTCATATTGTTCGCCTGCTCGACAGCGGCACGGGTGAGACTGGCGCGCCCTATCTGGTGATGGAGTTCATCGACGGACCGAATCTCAGTGCGATTTCCGTTCGCGGTTCCCTGAACCATCGTCAGATCACCACCCTCGTTCGCGACATTGCCCTGGCCATCGACCACGCTCATGACCACGGGATCGTCCATCGCGATCTGAAACCCTCCAACATCCTCATCTCCAAAGATGGCGTGCCCAAGGTCTCCGATTTCGGCCTCGCGCGACCCATCATCCGTCAAGGGGAGACCATCTTTACCCACCCTGGTGCGATCGTTGGCACCCCCTCCTTCTCCGCTCCCGAACAGATTGGTGCTCGAAACGGTCGCAACTTACCGACAGTCGACATTTACAGCCTCGGCGCGATCCTCTACTTCCTCCTCGCCGGCCGACCGCCTTACCTCGGGGGAACTCATGTAGAACTGTGCATGAAAGTGCTCAACGAGGAACCTCGGCCGCCGCGGGCTTACTGTCGGCACGCTCCCTACGACCTCGAAACGATCGCCCTGAAGGCAATGGCTCGCAACCCCTCCGAGCGTTTCCTCACCGCCGGAGCCATGGCCGAGCAACTTCAACGCTACCTCGATGGTCTCCCCCTGACCATCCGCCGCCCGTCTCCCATCACTCGCCTGAGCCGTTGGGCTTCCCGATACCGCGGTCGACTGCTCGCCTCCGGTGCCCTGGCAGTCACGATTCTGGTCGCCTCCATCACCCTGTTGATCGTTGAGAACCGCCGCCTTGTCGCGGATGCCCAGGCCAGAGAATCCATGCGACTCGCATGGAAGCTCATCGGCAATGCCGTGCTTGCCCCGGAGTATATCTCCAAGGCCGTCCCGCTCGGCTCCGATGCCATGCACAACTACATCCTCGCCACGCACGACCTCTTTGAAACCGCCCTCCGCGACATCCCCGGCGCTGACCAAGACGTCGAGCTCCGCTATCGGACCGCCCTAATCAACTTCACCCTGGCAGAATCCTTCGAATGGCGCGATCAAGACGCGCACATCGATCTCATTCTCCAGCACCTTAGCCGCTCGATCACCCTGCTCGAATCGGTCCTCAGGGACCGCCCCGAGGAACCCTGGTACCGCTACAACCTCTTTCGAAGCCTCTCCCGACGGGGAGTCGCCCATACTTCCTGGGGTCCAACTCCTGACTTCGCCGCCGCCGAGGCCGACCATCTCCGAGCGCTTGAGGTGATTCAGACCCTCGCCGGCGATCATCCCGACAGCCCGACCGAGTTCCAGTGCCGCGACGCGGTCGCCTACCAGCACGTCCACCTTGCGATTTTGCGCGAGCGTCTCAATGATGTCGAACAGGCGAAATTTCATGCCTTGGAGGCCCGAACGATCGCTCGTCAACTCGTCTCGGAAGCGCCCGATGATCCCCTCTTCTACGGAAATCTCTACCGGGCCGAGATGAGGCTTGCCATGATCGCGCTCTACCAGGGACAGCCGGACATGTCCGTGCAGTCGTGTGTTCAAGCCCTCGATGCCGTCTCCCAGTTGGCCGCGCTCGGCACCGACCTCCCTCAACAGCAGTACGAACGCGCGGCGACTTTCGGCGTCCTCGCCTTCGCCTACGCCGCTCAGAATCTCCGCGACGAGGCGTGTTCCGCGATGGAGGAAAACGAGACGATCATGGCCCGACTGGTCGAAGCCCACCCTCACTCCGCGTCGTTCATTACCGCATGTTTTGGATCTCGGGCCGAATTTGTTGAGTTACGCGACCGCCTGGGACTCCGTGAGGAAGCCGATCTCGCCGAACGGCAACTGATCGAGGACCTCGACGCCCTGCTGACCGACGACAGCCCCACCGCTGATGTCGAGCTTCAGCGTCTCCGGAGTCAGTTCCCGAGATCGGCCTCGAAGCCGGCCCCCTGAGACGATCAAGGGTTGATCCTCCCCAACGTCAACCAACCCGGTCGATCCGCATCCTGTGTCGCGTTCGCAAAGCGGATCGGAATCCCGTTCGGCAAGGGGTTCGGAACCCGGAGCATCAGCGTCCCTTTCAAGCGATCCTCGGAATCCAACGGGATCGTTCCGGTCCACTGACGCGGCGGTTCTCCCGGAAGCAGGCCAATCAGCGAGCCGTCGCAGGGGAACGTGATCAGCTCGCCCTCGTCCTCCAGCAGGCCGAATTCCGGGTTCCAATCGACATAAAAGGGCGCGATTCCTCGGTTCTCGATTGCGACGGTCACAGTCCGCGATCCGTCCCGAAGTGGCCCGATCTCGACCGTCGGCACGTGGAATTCGTATCCCATCCGACGGACCTCCTCCTCGGCCCGTTGCCGCCTTGCCTCGGGAACGTTTCGCCGGGACATCCCCGAGTCCATCAGCCACGAGGCATGCGTTTCCTCGACACAGCGTCGGAAGTCCTGGATCCGATCATCCCCCGGTTCCTGGTCGAAGACCTTGCCCCAGGCTTCCGGCCGAATCTCTCCGCCAATCGGGTGGGTCTTCCACTTCTCCCTCGCCTCCGGCCCGGCTGCATTGAGCAACGGAACGAAATACCAGAAGTCTTGCCTCCGGCCCGTCTCCAGGGTCGCCCAGGCGAACGAATCATCGTGATACCCAAACCCTCGTTTCGCGTTCGAGGCCATCCGGTCGTTGGCACCTCCAGCCGGATAGCGGAGCAGGATCGGCGTGGTCTGGAACGCCGACTCGAACGCATCCAGCACGTCCTCCTGCACCGCCTTCGAAGCGAACAGTTCGCTCCTCGGATACGTGTGCCACTCTCCCCAGTGCCCGAGCAACCCGGCGGTCAAAAACCCAAGCCTCGGGTCGCCGTCGTATCGCTTTCCCATTGCCGTGATGAACGACCGCAAGGCCCTCCGCAACCGCTCGTCCTCATAGTCAGGGGTCTCAACCTCCTTGCCGTTCGTGTCCGCCACCACGTAGCGATGCACGGTCAAGCCGTCTCGAATCAGGAACTCCGGGATCACCCCGAGCCGTCCCGGATATTCCAGGAAGACCCGAAAGACGGCCTGGTTTCCTCGCGCCGCGATGGCATCAAGCCTTCGTTCCAGCGGTTGCCAGTCAAACGAGTCGTATCCCGTCATCACCTCACCGAACGACACATAATCAAATTCCAGGGAATGAGGGAATTCCCTCCCCTGCCCCGCATAGGGAACCAGCCCTTTCAACGGGTTCCTCACGGCGGCTGGAGCATACTCCAGTTCGATCCGCGTCGGAGTCTCTTCGGCCTTCTCCGCTCCCAGAGAAGACCCCAGGAACACCAGCACTACACCATGAACGATCATTACGACTCCTTGCATACGTCCATCAACCTCTCTGGGCCATTCCGAGAACGATGTCCCAGTCGCAGAACGTCGTTGTCCGATGCCGCTGTTGTGCCGAATGAAGCGTCTCTTCGGCTCCGCTCCGTCTCATCGATTCCGTCGGCCCATCACGCTCCTGGTCATCTCCGATCTCATTCCGTCCCTCGACTCCGCGGCCTCTCGATCTCGACAAACCGCTGATTCGATGTCTCAGCATACGAAAAAAGTGACTGAGCCACCCCCTTGGTCACGATGGTATTGATGAGCCGAGCTTGATTTCTTGCTCGATCGTGATCTGAACCCCCTGTTGAAGTCGCACCCCTTGGAATCCTCAACTCATGGCCAAGCCCCTTTCTTCCAAGCAACTCGACGCCAACCGCCGCAACGCCCTCAAATCGACCGGCCCGAAAACCGTCGAAGGCAAGGCCCGCTCGCGACGCAACGGCCTGACCCACGGACTGGCCGCTCAGGTCGTCGTCCCTGATGACTTCGGACTCGACCTCGAGCGTGCCCTGCAACGCTGGGACCGCGAGGCCGGTCCCGACAACGTCGTCGAGCAGCACCTCGTCCGACGCGCCGCGGTCGCCTCCGTCACGCTCGATCGCCTCGACAACGCCCGCGAGTCCACCCGCCTCGACTCGGCCCGAGACGCCGTTCAATCCTGGGAACGACGCCGCCAGGCCCGCGCCCGTCGCAAAGGGCAAGACCTTCCCCGCGACCCCGTCGGCACCGTCGCCGACCTCGAAGCCACCGCCTTCGGCTGCGACTGGCTCATCCGCCAGTGGGACCAGCTCGACGCCCCCCTGCGGCTCGGCAAC